>DASXSW010000281.1:0-6894 GCA_036505755.1 Binatia bacterium
CATTCATGATCTTCCGAAAGTCCTGCAAGTAATCTTGCAGCTTCGCGCCGAGCTTGGGGCTGACGACAAAGTCCGGTTGGAGTTGAAACTCTCTGAACTTGCTGCGCACGCCTTTCATCGCGCTCCCTTTGCCCAACGTCGTCGCCAAGAAAGATTGAGCCTCCTCCGACAGCACCCATTCGGCAAAAAGCAAAGCGGCGTGAGGATGCGGCGCGTTCTTCGCCAAGAACAAGCCTTCGGGTTTGACGATCGTCGGCGCGAGAACTTTAAATCCAAGTGGCGCACCCTTTTCCCGGATCGCCGCCGACGTCTCGCCGTTGATGGCGATACCGACGGGATATTCACCCGAGGTCACCACCTGAGTCGTTAATGTTCCGCCGCGCCGATAACTCAACTCCTGCTTGGAAAGTTTCGACAAGTAAGCGACGGCTTTTTCTCTGCCCCAGGCCTCTTCCATGGCCGCCAGAATATAGCCCGCTTCCGGATCGAACAGCATTTTTCCTTTCCAACCGGTGCTGAGCAGATCGTCGTAGCTCTTCGGCGCCTGCTCCGGCTTGACCGAGTTGGTGTTGTAAATCAGCGCCGTGGTCAAATAGTACATGCTGTGCCAAGAGCCGCCAGGATCGTAGGTGCCATCAAAAAAACGCTCCCGTCCGGCGATCGTGAAAGGCTGCACCAGGTTTGCATTCAACAGCTGATACCCGTAGCTCAGGTCCACCTGAATCACATCCACCGCATGTCTGCCAGCGCGGGCCTCGGTCAGCGTGCGGCTGAGAATCCCATCGCGCGGCGAAAAGTAATGTTGCAGCGCCATCGAGCGATAGCGCTGATTGAAGACTCTCGCGAGCGGGAGAAACTCGTCTATCGGCAAAGTACCGTAGTAAAACAATTCTCCTTCGGCCTGCGCGCCTTTGAAGAGATAGTTGATTCTTTCTTGTTGTTTCAGTGATTTTATTTTCTCGGCGACTTCGGCGATCGTCGCGCCGTAAACGGGCATCGATGCAACCACCAAGAAAAAGGCCAAAGACACCAACCCGCCCAAAATGACACTACTCGCGCGGCTACACATTCCGCTCACCGACGGGCTCTTGATAAATCATATCGACATCCATTTTTTGGTGAGCCGTGACAAACCCGTTCTTATATTCGTGACCGCAATAATGCGCCGGCTTGAGCTTCTCCCACACAACGTATCCATTCTCGTCGACGCAGCCCTCGTCGACCGATGCCGCGACCACCTTGCCGACAACCATCAGCCGGTGCAACCATTGCTTGGTCCATTCCACTTGGCATTCGAAATGGCTCCGGCACTCGGCGATGCGCGGCGGTTTGACGATCTTCGACGGAACCGCCTTGAGCCCGGCTTTTTCCAGCTCGTTTACACGCGGCGGAAATTCCAGACCCACGACTCTGACCTTCTCGAGAATCTCTCTCTCAAACGGCGGGACATTGACGACAAATTCACCGTTCGCCAAAACGTTATTGTAAGTGTCCTTTGTCGCTCCAACCGTGAATGCGATAAACACCGGGTCGTGACACACGCGCACGCACGTGCCGAAGGACGCCGCGTTAATCCGACCTTCGCCGTCCACCGTGGTAATCATCACGAGGCAAGCGCTCGGCGCAAAGAGCCGATCCCAATGCTCGCGCGGCACGTCTACTTTTTTGGCCGAATTCAACTGGCTCATTTCGATCGCCTCCCTTGGTACGCTTAATTGCGGCTCGAAGCGTAACCGAAAGGAAACAGCGCCGTCAACTAGAGCGACTGGCAAAAGCATGCTTCAAGCGTGAAACGGGGACAGGCAACTTTTTCGACGACTGCTTTGTCGGGGACTGGCTGCTTTTGCGCTTCAAAAAGCTGCCTGTCCCCATGACCTGTGATCGAAAAAGTAGACAGTCCCCTCGTTTAGTTCACTTTGGTTGCAGCCTAATGCGCCCGCGTCTTTCGTACGTGGATACTCCCTCCCACAGGAGAACCGGAATTGCTGTGATTGTTCGGGGTTATTTTGCTCTGAGAGATGCCGATGCTTCCTTTAACAGAGTCCAGTCGACGATTTTCTCCATAGGGACAGCGGCTGGAACTTCCGCCATGCTGGCGACATTTTTTAAGCCCCTCTCGGTTGGTTGTCCGCTGTCCGGCCAAATGTCTCTTAATCTGTCGTAGGCTTTTTGGGCCATCTCTAAACTTTCTAGACCGATGAAATCTTTCAGTAGAGGAACCACCTCTTCCCGACGAGTCTTAGTGTAGGCAATGCCTTTCAGTGCGGCGGTGAGAACTTTCTTTACCTGGTCGGGTTTATCGCGCAGCAGGTCGTTGTTCACAATGATGCCGAGGAGAGGGAATTCCAGTATGTCCTTAAGATAAACCAGCGGCCTGAAGCCGTCCTTCTCGAGGTACAACTCGAGAGGAGTCATCAACATCGCCGCGTCGACATTGCCTCCCTTGAGAGCCGTCAGGCTGTTTCTCGCATCCCCCAGACTGACCGTTTTTACTTCGTTCGGCTCGATTTTGAACTTGTCCAAGATCATCAGCAATTCGCGATGGATCGTCCCTCCGGGCTGGCTAATCGCCACCACGCGGCCGCGCAGCTGAGCTGGTGAACTAATATCAGATTTGACGACCAGAACATGGTGCGTCTTATCAGTAAAAACCATGACGAGTCTGGCCGGCAGGCCGCGCGCGATCGCCGTTAGCGAAGAGCCTGTTTGGGTTATGTAGCCAATCTGCTTCGACGCCAGAGCCGCCAGAGAGGTGCGAGCCTGCATATACACGGGCAACAACTCGAGACCTTGCTCGCGAAACAGCCCTTTTTTCCAGGCAACATAGAGTGGGAACCAAGTTGCTGAATTGGTCGAAACGCCGATGTGGATCGGAGTTGGCGTCTGTGCATGGGCAGAAGACAGAACGCCGAACAAAAAAACCGTGATCAGGAATAGACTGAGATTACGTTCGGCGTGGCTCATGATCTTGCCGTTTTCGTTGAACCACGGAGGCGCGAAGGTTTCGGTTAGTTCACCGCGAAGGCGCTGAGGACGCTGAGGGAAGAGTTTGAAATAAAAAAATCTCTGTGTGCTCTGTGCCTCTGCGGTGAATCCCACTTTTTTCTCAGAGCCCAAAAAAACTACGCCGGACGCGTCGACAGATCCAAGAGAAGACCGTCGGGATCGGCAAGCGCAAACTCGCCGATCTTACAGCCGTCGATATCTTCTTGTGTGATATGTCCGAACACGCCGCCGGCCAACTCTTTCGGTGCGGAACGCGGGTTGGCACGACCAAATTCGTCAACGTCTTTTTTTACGTCTTCGATGCTCTCAACCGCGTAGCCAAAGTGGTCGATGCCCTCCCTCATGCTCATATAGGAATGGTTACTGGTTCGTCTTATCAGGAGATCGACCGTCCCGTCGGTCACGCAGAGCGTGTCTTCATCGTAGAACTTCTTTCCTTCCTTGAGCGCAAAAACTTCGTGATAGAATTCGGCGACCCGCTCCGGCTCTGCAGCCCTGATCGCGATATGGTTAATCTGTCTCGGTTGCCTCCAGCCGTCGTCCTTGTAACCCTCTTGAACTTTCGGATGTTGCTTCCATGAAATGTCGAATTGCGTTCCAGCCGGGTCGTGACTTCGAAAAACCGCGAACGCCACTTGCTCCAGTCCCTTCGTGACCAAGACCTTCGGGTATTTCTCCTTGAGCCGGTCTAGAATGCTGCCGACGTCCTCGACCTCGAAGCCGAAATGATCTAGCGCCGAGGCGAAGCCGGGACGTCTTTTCAGAACGGCGAGGCCGATCACGCCATCGCTGATGTGGCCGTGGTTGGGATTGTTAAAGCTCTCTGTGATCCTTTTCATGCCAAACACGTTTTTGTAGAAAGTTGCCATTCCGTCCTGATTCTCAGTGTAAAGAGCGAGATGTCTAATTTTAGCCGACATGACTCCTCCCTTCTGTTATAACGCCATCTCCATCGCAACTGGGCATAACAAAACCGCCCATGTTGCGTCAACGGGCTCAAACACGGAACAAAGCAACGATCTTCGGCGGCGCCGCGCAACTTTTCAACTCATCGCTGAAAAGTCGGAATTACTTCCTCAGCGAAGAGACGCATCGAATTCATCGCCTGCTCGGTGGTGAGATTGCCGAACGCAAAGGAACCGACAAAATAGTTGCTGCCGGTGATCTCGATGTGCTTTCTCACTTCTTCGCGCACTGTGTCCGGCGAACCGGCAATATACAGTCCTTCCGCCCGGCGCGCTTCGAAGTCACTGAGGTGCTCTTTTCTCCGGTTGTCGCCGCGGATCGATTGGAGGTAACTCGTATTCTCGTTGAACTGGGCCAGAGCGATCTTGGCGTCCTCCCAAGCCTGAGTATCCGTCTTACCTATGTAGACGTGGCGCGAGATGCCGTATATCGGTTCGCGCACGTGGGCGTTGAGGCGAGCTTGATTGTTCGAATGTTCATTCCACAGCCGTCGATAGAGATCGAAGAGCTCACGGATAACCGGCATCGGTTGGTAATGAACCACGGTATTGAATCCCTCTGTGGCCAGCCATGTCATCGAGTCACTGCTGTTGGTCGGATACCACAAAGGCGGGTACGGACGCTGAAAGGGTTCGATCTGGAGCTCGACGTCTTTGAAAGAGAAGTACCGGCCTTGGTAGGAAAGTCTGCCGGTGGCGAGCGCCGCGATCAGCGCGTCGAGCGCCTCTCGGAACATCTCTCGCGAGTCTTGAACATCAATGTTGAAAAAGGATAGCTCGACGGGTGAGATACCCCGGCCCACTCCGACATCCAACCTTCCCCGGCTCAGGTTGTCCAGCATGCAAATTTCTTCAACGAGCCGCAGCGGATTATAGACTGGCAGCACATAGACCAGCGTTCCGAGCCGAATACGATCGGTCCGCTGGGCAGCGGCCGCCAGGAAGAGGCCGGGGGATGGCGTCATATTCAGGGGCGACGCGTGATGCTCTGCGATATGATAGCAATAGAAGCCATTTTGGTCGGCGCATTCTACGAGCCTCAAGCGCTGCTCGTAGAGCTCAGGCAGGGCTAGCCGGTTACGATCGATCCAGTCGAAGATGCCAAACTTTATCGGCGTTACCGCTGGAGGGTTCGCAAACTCAATTTCCGACTCCATAATATCTCGCCCAAGTTTCGCATCGTCGTGATGCTTCAATCTCAGCTCGGCTCATAACACATTCCGTACTCTGTTCGCGAGTGATTAAGGAAAGACTCTCGACCTTTTACTGACCCCGTCAGTTTGCAGCGCAACACCCGTGCTCGTAAAATATGGACATTTTATGAAGCGCTGGCAGACTATCGTTATCGCCGTCGCCGTTATCCTGGCAATCGCCGTCGTCGCCGGCTACCGCATGGGGGTGCGCCTGCTCCAGGACAAAGTCGTGGACGCGCTCGGGCCCGGTAGCCGCTTGACCGAACTCAAAGTCAACTGGTTCTCCATCGAGTTGTTGGGGCTCAGTATTAACGCTCCGCAAGGCTGGCCGGCGGCGCGCACGTTCGAGGCAGAGCGCGTGACGATCGTTCCTGACCTGCGCACGCTATTCACCGATAAAATCCGCATCTCTTCCATCGTTATTGAAAAACCCTACCTATCGGTTCTGCGCAATCCCGGTAAATTGATCATGGTTCCCAGTCTGACGGAACGGGAGAAAAACCAAAGGAATGATGAGTCAAGTCAAGCCAGCGCCCGCGCGGTAATGATTTCGACGATCGAACTCAAAAATGGCAGCCTGGATCTTTATGACACCACGGTCAGTCGGCCGCCATTGAGAACGAGGATGGAAGAAATCCAGGCAAAGATCCAGGACGTAGCGGCGCCGGCTGCAGAGAAAACCCGCTTCGATATCACGGGCATTGTAAAGGGAATAAAGCGCGACGGCCGCGCCAAGGTGAACGGCTGGGTCAGTCCGGGCGCCAAGGATTCTTCCTCGCGTATCGTGCTCGAGGCGGTGGACCTGGTGGCGCTCCAACCTTATCTCGTCAAAAGAAACGAGGCCCAGGTCGCCAAAGGCACTCTTGATTTGAAGCTCGCCTCCGAGGTCCGCAACAACAATTTAGACGGCAAAGGCAAGGTCATTCTCCAGGACCTGCAGTTCGCGCCGGCCCGCGGGTATTTCGACACGTTCATGGGGCTGCCGCGCAATGCAGTGATCAGTTTTCTTAAGGACAATAACAACGCCATCGACGTCGACTTCACTCTCAAAGGCAATACGCGAAATCCGCATTTCTCGCTAAACGAAAGTTTGTCCACGCGCGTCGCAACGGCGATGGCCGGACAACTCGGTGTAAGCATTCAGAACGTCGCCGAAGGACTCGGCACACTCGGTCGAAAAGGCATGGAGGGCGCCGGAAGCGCAGTCGAAGGCGTCGGGTCCGCGTTCAAGCGGCTGTTCGGCGGACACTAATAAATAAATAATCAGCCTGGTTTCAGCTTCAGCCCAACCGCGCCATCAACAAGAACGCTTACCAACCAATCAATCAGACGAGAATTGTTTCCAAAGGCGTCACCCCCGTTCCTCCCCCGCACGGTTGCGGGGGAAGATGAAGGAGGGGGTGTCAGAGCGAATCCAGGAACGCCAACAATTGATTTTTCTCCGCCGCCGACAGCGCGTTGTAATTCTTCGTCACGCTTGACGCCTGCCCGGCATGACGCCGGATGGCATCCTGTTTGGTGAACGACAAGCCATCGTGCATCAGCCGATTGCGAGTTCGAAGCGCCCACAAGGGAGCGCTTCGGATCTTATTGGCGGTTGAAGCATATTCGGGCAAGGGCAGAACGGGTATGCCGTCACCCGTGCCGATGTCATGCAACAAGTAATCGCTGTAAGGATGGATGATCTTGTTGCCGAGTGCGGCCGGGACCGTAAACACGCCGCCGTTGAT
>DASXSW010000282.1:0-14926 GCA_036505755.1 Binatia bacterium
GGAGGAAGAACGACGTGAAACTTCAAGGCAAAGTCGCCTTCATTACCGGCTTCGGCTCGGGCCTGGGACAGGCGATTGCGGTGATGTTTGCGAAAGAGGGCGCCGCAGTGGCGGGCACCTCGACGACGGAATCGAAGGGGCAAGAGACGGTCGCCATGATTGAGAGAGTAGGCGGTAAGGCGCTTTTTCGACAAGGCGATGTTGGGAATTCGGCGCAGATGAAATCGCTGATCCACGAAACTGTGAAACAATTCGACGGCCTCGATATTGTCGTCAATAGCGCCGGAGTTCGCACCAACGGCAGCATAACGGAGATCACGGAAGAGGATTGGGATCGGACCTTGGATGCCAATTTGAAGGGCGCATTCGTAGTCTCGCGATTGGCGATTCCTGAAATGAAAAAGCGCGGCGGCGGCGTCATTCTGCATATCGCCGCGCGCTCAGGGATGCTCGGCCAGTCCGGGCGCGCGGCTTACTGCGCCTCGAAAGGCGGCATGGTTCGCCTGACCGAAGCCATGGCGATGGACCATGCGAAGGACAAGATTCGCGTCAATTGCATTTGCCCGGGGCCGACGCGGACGCCGATGGTCGATACGTCGACTCCGGAGAAACTCGCGCGCTACACAACCAGGGTGCCGCTTGGACGCATCGGCGAGCCGGAAGACGTTGCTTATGCTGCTCTATATTTAGCTTCCGACGAAGCATCGATGGTGACCGCGGCGATCCTTCCGGTCGACGGCGGCATGCGGCTCACGGGGCCGTAAGCTTACTAATTGATTCCGTAATGTTGGCCGTGTGCGTCACGCCGGCGAAAGCCGGGTTAGCAAGCAGGGAAATGACACCAACGCTGAATTCCGGCCGGAGTGTATCCTGAGCGCAATCGAATGGCCGGAATAACGATATAAGACGTTCGACCGAAAATTTAATGACGAATTCCTTCCAACGCTGAATAATAAATAATAAGGGATGCAGACATGCTCGACTTACGACCCATTGGTATCGAAGATTATGCGGAGCGATACAGCAAGCCACTATCGGGTTTGCATGACAAGCTCTGGGTGGAAACCTATGCGAAAACCCACAGTCCGGCGATGATGGTGGGGCCCCTAGAGGGTCAGTTTCTGAAGATGCTCGCCACAATGACCGGTGCGAGACGGATCCTCGAGATCGGCATGTTTACTGGCTATAGTACGCTCGCATGGGCAGAGGCATTGCCGAAGGACGGGCGGGTCGTCACCTGCGACGTAAATCCGCAAACAACCGAGATCGCCAAACGCTATTTCGCGGAGAGCCCCCATGGGCATAAGATCGGCTCGGCCCGGCGCTAGAGTCGCTCAAACTCATCCCCGGTCCTTTTGATTTGTGTTTCATCGACGCGGATAAAGAAAATTATGGCGCCTACTATGACCGCTGTATGGAGCTCGTTCGAGCCAAAGGGCTAATTGTTCTGGACAACATGCTGCGCAGCGGCAGAGTTTTGGATCCTCACGATGAAGCGACCAAAGCTGTCGACGCACTTAACAAGCGCATCCGTGAAGACGAGCGGGTGGAGAATGTGCTGCTGCCGGTCAGGGATGGGATCATGTTGGTGAGAAAGTTGTGATTGATTTTTTTACAAGCGAAAGAAAATCATTAACCGCGAAGAACGCAAAAAAGGCGTTGTAGGGGCGCAGCATGCTGCGCCCGCTGTTCGGACATACGGCAATCGGGGCGCGATGAATCGCGCCCCTACATTCGGGAGAATCGTCGCAGGCATGCCTGAAGGCAACCGCGTAATAGGTGATCGATCATGAAAGAGATGCGGTTCCCTGCGGTCACCGCATCCTACGCGGTTTCTATCATTCATAGAATTGAGATTAGAGGAGATCTATCCAGAAACCAAATTGGGCTTTTCGTGGCCGTGTTGTTGGCGGTCGCGACTCTTGGCACCGCGTTTTGGATTGTACCAGAGCCGTATCAGTTTGTTCTTATTATCGGAATTTTTCTTGTGGGAATTGTCGCAGAAATCGGTTCGGCAAAAAACCGAAATCGGAAAAATAAGTAGAGTAGGATGCGGTGACTGGAAAGGAACCGCATCATTTCGGTTTGACAATAGCCGTAAAAAGATAAGAGATGCGGTTCCCGATGGTCACCGCATCCTACAGATTTTCGGCATAGATGGGCGACTAAGATTTCTCAGCGGCCAATGCTCGCAAAGTCTCGTCTAAATCCTTCGCCAGCGGCGCTGTCCATTCTCGCGGTTTGCCTGCGTAATTGAACTTCAATTTCTCTGCGTGAAGAAACTGCCGCTTCAACCTGAACTCTCTGCGAAAACGTTTGTTAAAACCGAAGTCACCGTGCTGATCGTCCATCACTACCGGATATCCTAGCTTTGCGAAGTGTAACCGGATCTGATGCAGCCTGCCGGTTTCGATTGCCACGCGCACGAGCGTGACTTCGGAAAATCGTTTTATGACTCGGAAGCGGGTGAGTGCGCGGACCGGCTTGTTATCTCGGCCGGGTAGTGAAAAGTCGATCTTGCCTTCATTCATCTGTAATCGGCCGACGACCAGGCAGAGGTACTCTTTGTCGACCTTGCCGGTTTCAAAGCCGCTTTCCAATTCACGTGCTGTTTGCTGGTTCTTTGCGACGAGAAGCAGTCCGGATGTATCTTTATCGAGGCGGTGGATGAGTTGTGGCTTTATGCCCCTGTCACGATATTGCGTTTCCAAGATACCCAGTAATGAGTAGCGTTTGTTGACGGTTTTTCCTTCGTGCACGGCCAGACCCGCGGGTTTATTGATCACCAGCAACGTATCGTCTTCGAAAATGACGTCTATTTTTGGAAAAGTTTTGACACGCTTTGCTGCCGCAGCATCGGACTCAAACGGGATGTAAAGTTGGATGCGGTCGCCGGCGCGGATGAGATCATCCGATTTGGCCCGTTGGCCATTGATCCGTACACCGTTTTTGCGAAAGACTTTTCTAACGTAACCGATGGGAAAGTTCTTTGTAAGAAATTTCGCAAGTTTCTTGGGCGTTTCACCCGCGGGCGGAACGATTTCATGCATGTCGCCTATCAGATAATGGCAGAAGTCGCCACGAGTCAAGCTGGGGCGCTATCAATATTTGCTATTCTTCAAGCATTAAGATAGGTTACGTGGGTGGCGCCAAGGATTCAGGCTGCTTGGTTTGCGCCGGGCGAGGTAGTCATTGAGCCGTAATGAGCCGGTCGATGTTCTAAGACAAAAAATCGATCAAATTGATGCAAAAGTCGTTAACCTGCTAAACGATCGCGCTTCTCTGGCACAGAGGATTGGCCGCTCCAAGAGCCAAAGCAACCAAGAGGTCTACGCTCCCCACCGCGAGAAAGAAATTCTCCAGCGGGTCGCCGATCTGAATCGCGGACCGCTTTCCGCACAAGCCGTTCGGGCCGTTTTTCGTGAGATCATTTCAGGCTGCCGTGCGCTTGAAGGCCCGCTGAATGTGACATTTTTCGGAGCTACTGCGACCTATACGCATCTCGCCGCCCGCGAGAAATTCGGTTCTTCGGCGAACCTGCGTCCGACGACGAGCATCACCGAGGTGTTTCAGGAGGTGAGTCAGGGAAGAGCGGAGTTCGGCGTGGTGCCGATCGAGAATTCAACGGAAGGCGTGGTGGCGCACACCCTCGACTCGCTGGTCGAGTCCGATCTGAAGATCTGTGCGGAGGTTTTCCTGGACATTCATCACAGTCTTCTGTCCCGGTCTGGCAAAGAAAGCGACGTTCAACACATCATCTCTCATCCGCAGGCATTGGCACAGTGCCGCGGTTGGTTGGCGCGCCATTTTCCGTCTGTGCCGGTGGAAGAGGTGGCGAGCACGGCACATGCGGCGATGAAAGCAGCGGGCGATGGCTCGTTGGCAGCAATTTCCAGTGCCATGGCAAAAGAGGTTTACGATCTCCAAGTGATTGCAGCCAATATTGAAGACCAGAGCACGAACATTACCCGGTTTTTGGTCATCGGCAAGACGGACGCCCCGGCGAGCGGCGATGACAAGACCTCGCTGGTGTTTTCCGTGCAAGACAAAGCGGGGGTGCTGCACCGCATGCTGCAGCCCTTTGCCCGAAGCCGTATCAACCTGACCAAGATCGAGTCGCGGCCGATCAAGAACAAACCCTGGGAGTATATGTTCTTTCTCGACTTGCGCGGCCATCAGCAGCACGGCTCGATAAGAAATGCCGTGGCCAATTTGCAAAAGAACTGTTTGTTTTTGAAGATTTTGGGCTCCTATCCGAGCGGAAGATGAAAACCGTCGAACAAGTTCCGGAATATATTCGTACGTTGATTCCGTACGAGCCGGGGAAGCCGATCGAGGAAGTGGAGCGCGAGTACGGCATCGCAAACTCAGTCAAGCTCGCGTCCAACGAGAATCCCTTGGGGCCTTCACCGAAAGCCTTGGCGGCGATCCGCGAGAAACTGGATCAGCTGCACCTCTATCCGGACGGCGACTGTTTTTATCTGAAGCAGGGCATGGCGCAGAAAATTCGCGTAGAGCCGGAAAAACTTATTTTTGGCAACGGCTCCAATGAAATCATCGAACTCGCCGTGAGAACTTTCATGCGCCCGGGCGATGAAGCGGTGATGGCCGAGCAAGCGTTCGTCGTCTACCCGCTCATTGTCCAAGCCGTAGGCGGCAAGAAAAAGGCGGTGCCGCTGCGTAACTTCACCCATGATCTGGCAGCGATTGCCGATGCCATCACGCCGCAGACCCGAGTCGTGTTCTTGGCCAATCCCAACAATCCGACGGGGACCATTTACCGGCGCGACGAGTGGGAGCGCTTTCTTGGCAAAGTGTCGTCGAACTTGCTGCTCATTGTCGACGAGGCTTACTTCGAATACGTTCAAGACCCGGCCTATCCGGACTCGCTGCGCTACCATGCCGAAGATCGCGCGATTCTGACGCTACGGACGTTCTCTAAATTGTACGGGTTGGCGGGACTACGCATCGGTTACGGTGTCGGTCCAAAAAAACTCATCGACATGATGCAGCGGGTACGCCAGCCCTTCAACGTTAACGCCGCGGCGCAGTGGGCGGCATTGGCCGCGCTGGAGGATGTCGATCATGTGAAGCGAAGCCTCGAGGTGAATCGCCGGGGCATGGAATACCTGCAAGCCGAATTCACCAGGTTGGGACTGGAATTCGTGCCGAGTGATGCCAACTTTATCCTGGTGCGCGTCGGCAAAGGACAGGAAGTATTTAAACAGTTGCTAAGTCAAGGCGTCATTGTCCGACCGATGGCTGGCTATCAGTTTCCCGAGCATGTGCGCGTTACCATCGGCACAATGGATGAGAATCGACAATTCATTGACGCGCTGCAGAAAGTGACCAGGGTATTATAACGACTTCTGGTAAAACCGAAGCGGCGAAATTTCTAATGGCGGTGATGTTTCAAAAGGTCGTGATGGCTGGCGTGGGGTTGATCTGCGGGTCGCTCGCGTTGGATATGCGCCGTCATCGACTGGCAAAGGAAATCGTCGGCTACGGCCGTGGCGAAGCCAACCTCAGGCTGGCGAAACGAGAGGGCATCGTCGACAGTTACTTCTTGGATGAAGATCAATTTCCCGATGACGTGGATTTTCTCATGATGGGCACTCCGGTGGGAACCATCGTGCCGCTGACCAAGAGATTTCTACGCAAGCTCAAAGCCGGCTGTATCGTCAGCGATGTGGGTAGCGTTAAGGGCGAGATCGTGCGCGGCATGGAGCGCCTTTTGCCGAGGCATATTCATTTCGTTGCCGGCCATCCGATCGCCGGCAGCGAACAATGGGGTGCCCAAGCGGCGCGCCGAGATCTGTTCGTCCGGCATCGCTGCATTCTGACGCCGACCAAGCGGACCAATCGGCAGGCGCTCAACAAAATTGCCGATCTGTGGCGTAAAGTCGGCGCTCATGTGGAATTCATACATCCTGACATTCACGATCGGCTCCTCGGGGTGATTAGTCATCTGCCGCACGTCCTGGTGTACGCGCTGGTGAACGCGCTCGAGCGCACACCGCTGCCCGGGGTGGATTTGAAAAAGTACTGTGCGGGCGGCTTCAAAGATTTCACTCGAATCGCTTCCAGCCGGCCCGAGCTTTGGCGCGACATCTGTCTGATGAATCGTCACGCGTTGGGCCGTTCCCTGGGCGATTACATCAAGTACCTGGAACGGCTCCATCGCTGGATTCGCGATGGCAAGGGTGCGCTTTTGGAAAAAGAATTTGCCCGCGCCTACGATATTCGTGGGCAGATTCCGTAATGATGGCAAAATGAAACGGATTGAGCCGATCAAGAAAGCGCTCCGCGGCGACATCAGCGTGCCCGGCGACAAATCGATCGCGCACCGCGCGGTCATTCTCGGCAGCGTCGCGAAAGGGCGTAGCCGGATCCTTAATTTGTCCGGTGGCGACGACAACTCGCGCACCGTCAAGGCGTTTCGCCAAATGGGCGTAAAAATCCATCGCGACGGGGAGGCGCTCTGCGTTGAGGGGAACGGCTGGGCTGGAATCCATCAGCCGGACGCCGCGATAAATTGCGGCAACTCGGGTACGACCATGCGGCTGATGTCCGGCCTGTTGGCCGGGCGGCCATTTCACAGCGAGCTCGATGGCGATGCGTCGCTGCGCCAACGGCCTATGCGGCGGGTCATCGATCCATTGGGCGTCATGGGCGCCAAGATTCGCAGCAAAAGCGGCGACGGTTTGGCGCCGTTGGAGATCGACGGCGGCGACCTGCATGGTATTGATTATCACATGCCAATCGCTAGCGCCCAGGTGAAATCGGCAATCTTATTGGCGGCGCTGCAGGCGGAGGGAACAACGACTCTGGAAGAGCCGCAAAAATCACGCGATCACACGGAAGTGATGCTCCGCGGTTTTGGCGCGGCGATCTCACGTGACTGTGCGACTATAACCATAAGTGGCGGCCAGTCACTGAGCGCTCAAGAAGTGCGCATCCCGGGTGATATTTCTTCAGCGGCATTCTTCCTGGCAGCGGCCGCGATGATACCTGGGTCGGATCTTTTCATCCGTAACGTCGGATGTAATCCGACCCGCGATGGCGTGATCGAAGTGCTGCGGCGCATGGGAGCGTCGATCGAGCTGCTAAACGAACGCGCCGAAGCCGGCGAGAGGGTAGCCGATATTCACGTCACCGGCGGTCCGCTAAAGGGCGTCGATATTGGGCCTGAGCTGGTGGCCCGGACCATTGATGAGTATCCGATTCTTTCGATCGTCGCCGCGATCGCCGGAGGCGTCACGACCTTCTCCGACGTTAAAGAATTACGCTATAAGGAGTCCGATCGCATTGCCTCCATGGCCGAGGGCTTGCGCCAACTGGGCATCGAAGTCGAAGCGGGCGAAGACCGCATGATTATTCAAGGCGGACAGAGATTCAAGGCGGGCGCAATTAAAAGCTATGCCGATCATCGGGTCGCCATGTCGTTTGCGATCGCCGGATTATGCAGCGACGGTGGTGTGGAAATTGATGACGTAGGCTGTATCGATATATCGTTCCCGGGCTTTTTTGATTTGTTGGGGAAAATTTGTTTGCATTAACTTATGAGAGAGGGGATAGTCGGCGCGGTGTTGGGGAGGGCCGGTTGATTATTGCGATTGACGGACCGTCGGGGTCCGGCAAAAGTACCTTGGCGAAACGGCTGGCGAGAGAGCTCGGTTTTATCTATTTGGATACTGGAGCGATGTATCGGGCGCTCGCCCTTAAGGTCTTGCGTCAGGGAGTCGATTTGGCGGATGATGCACGATTGGCTCGGTTGGTCGAATCGACCGCGATTGACCTGCAAGAGAATAACGGCACGCTGGAGGTGCTTCTGGACGGTATCAATGTCGCTGACGAGATTCGCACACCGGAAGTGAGCCAGTCGGCGTCGAAGGTCTCGGCGTTAAAAATCGTGCGCGCGCGGATGCTCGATCTGCAACGCGGCATGGGCCAGCGCGGCAGCGTCGTCGCCGAGGGACGGGATATCGGTACCGTGGTTTTTCCCAACGCCGAGATAAAGATTTTTCTCGATGCCTCGGCCGAGGAACGGGCTCGCCGGCGTTGTGCAGAGCTTCGCGCCGCCGGCCGTCCGGCGGATTTGAGTGAGACATTGCGAGAGATGGAAGAACGCGACAAACGGGACAGCGAAAGAGATTTGGCGCCGCTACGGATGGCGGACGACGCGCTCAGGATCGATTCTTCGAATGCCAGCGCTGACAGCGTGGCCGCCAAGGTTTTAGCGAAAGTTAGAAGCAGAGCGCGAGTAAATTAAATAGATCGGAGTTGGTTTGCATGGCTGAACAGGACGAACAGATTAAAGGCGCGCCCGCAGGGGGCCCTAGCGAGTTTGAAGCAATGTTTGAGGAGAGCCTGCGCACCGTCAAACCCGGCGGCGTGGTCAAAGGCAGGGTGGTTGGTATCACGGCGACCCATGTGCTGATCGACGTCGGCTACAAATCCGAGGGACAGATTCCCATCCAAGAGTTCACCGATCGCGAAGGCCATGTGCAAGTCAGGGTAGGTGACGATGTTGACGTGTTTTTCGACTCCTCGGAAGGCGAGGGCGGAGGCATTGTACTGTCGCGGCAACGGGCGGAAAATTTGAAACTTTGGGAAGATCTGGAAAAAGCCTTTAACGAAGGCCGCGGCGTCGAGGGCCATATCATCGGTAAGGTCAAAGGCGGTTTCAAGGTTGACGTTGGAGTCCCGGCATTCCTCCCGGGCTCTCACGTCGATATTCGCCCGAACCGCAACTTGGACCGTTTTATCGGCACCACCGATCGCTTTGCGATTCTTAAGTTTAACCGACCGCGGGGCAACGTCGTGGTTTCGCGTCGCGCGCTTTTGGAAAAGGAACGCGACACGCTGAAACAAGAGGTCTTAAAAATTCTCGAGGAGGGCGTGATCCTCGAAGGCACAGTGAAGAACATTACCGGCTATGGCGCCTTCGTCGATCTCGGCGGCATCGACGGCATTCTCCACATCAGCGACATGTCCTGGGGGCGCATCAATCACCCCTCGGAGATCGTCCGAGTCGGCGAAAAAATCAAAGTCGTCGTGCTCAAGTTCGACAGCGAGAAAGAGCGCATTTCTTTGGGCATGAAACAATTGACGCCTGATCCGTGGCACACCGTGGCGGAAAAATATCCCGTCGGTTCACGAGTACAAGGCAAGGTTATCAGCTTGATGGATTACGGCGCTTTCGTCGAATTGGAAAGCGGTATCGAGGGACTAGTGCATATTTCGGAAATGTCTTGGACCCGCAAGGTCGCCCATCCGTCAAAAATCCTCCAGGTCGGCCAGCAGGTCGAAGTCGTCGTGCTCAATGTCGATCCCGGACACCGCAGGATCTCACTTGGGCTCAAGCAGGTGATGGCGAATCCCTGGGAGGCGGCGAAGGAAAAATATCCGATCGGCAGCGTCATTAAAGGCCCGGTGCGGAATGTCACGGACTTCGGCATATTTGTCGGTATCGAGGAAGGGATCGACGGCCTCGTGCATATCTCCGATCTGCATTGGACCAAGAAGGTCAAGCATCCGTCGGAATTATTTAAAAAAGGAGATATCATCGAAGCCAAGGTGCTCGGGATAAACGTCGAAAACGAACGTTTCTCTCTCGGCATCAAGCAGCTGGCGCCCGATCCCTGGAAAGTAGTTGCCGATCGTCATCCGGTGGGCTCCAAAATTAAAGGCCAAGTCACCAGCGTGCCGGAGTTTGGCGTGTTCGTCCGCATCGACGAGGGCGTCGAAGGGCTTATTCATGTTTCTCAGTTGAGTTCGGAGCGGGTCGACAAACCGTCGAACCTCTTCAAGGTCGGGGATGAAGTCGAAGCCGAAGTTCTCAGCATCGATCTGGCCGATCGCAAGATCGGTCTCAGTATCAAAGCCTTGCGTCGCACGGAAGAGCGCCAAGAGATGGAAAATTATCTAAAACGCGAAAAAGAGGGCGGCCGTTTCTCTTTCGAGTCTCTGCTTGGCGATGAGCTTCGCTTGGATAGGGACGAGGATTCACAGGGCGGGCGCAAAGGGCGAGGGTAATCCCGAGATTTGCCGGAACTGATATGGCTAGAAAACATTCTATTTTACGCGGCCTCGGCCTGCTGTTTGTATTTATTTTGGTCGTCTTCACCGGAGCATTTTTCTACGCTTACATCACCGGCGGCGATGCCAAGGTTTTGTCGATGTTCGCCGGCGACGGTATCGGCGTCCTGCAGATAGAAGGCGCCATCGATGACTCGCGCAACGTGCTGACGGAGCTAAAGCGATTTAAGGAAATGCCCTGGGTGAAAGCGGTCGTCGTGCGCATCGATTCACCGGGCGGCGCCGTGGCGCCGACTCAGGAGATCTTCGAGGAAATCCAGAAATCCAAAAAGCAAAAACCGTTTATCGCTTCGATGGGCGGCATGGCGACGTCCGGGGGCTATTACATCGCCGCCGCCTGCGACAAGATCGTCGCCAACCCTGGGACACTAACCGGATCCATCGGCGTGATCATGCAACTGAGCAACCTCGAAGACTTGATGAAGAAAATCGGCGTCAAGGGGATCAACGTCAAGAGCGGCGCGAACAAAGACATCGGCTCGCCGTTTCAGCCGTTATCCCCGGAGGGAAAACAGATTCTTCAGTCGTTGGTCGATAACGTGCATGGCCAATTCGTCGCGGCGGTGGCGAAGGGGAGAAGCATGGACGAAGCGCAGGTTCGCAAGCTCGCCGACGGCCGCGTCTACTCCGGAGCGCAAGCCAAGGAATTGGGATTGATCGATCAATTCGGCACTCTGGAAGAAGCGATCGAACTGGCGGCGAGACGCGCGGGCATCGAAACCGAGCCGGCGGTTTATTACTCGCGCCCGGAACAAGAGCGGTGGTGGGAACGAATGTTCATGGGGATTTTCGGTCGCCGGCTGCCGGGAACCGAGCGCGGCTGGCTGCGCTACGAATGGTCGCCGTCGCTGCTCCAGTGACTGGCGGCGGCGAAGAGTGGTAAGCAACAACATTGACAATAACTTCTTGCGTTGTGAGGGAGATGCTATGACAAAAAGGGATTTGATCGATGAGGTGAACAAAAGATTTCCTCATCTGTCGCGGCGGGATTCAGAAGTCATTATCAATGCGATTTTCGATTCCATGGTAGAGGCTCTGGCCCAGGGAGATCGGATCGAGATTCGCGGCTTTGGCAGTTTCGTTGTGAAACACCGGCGCGCCCGGCAAGGGCGTAATCCCAAGAGTGGTGCTCTAGTGTCGGTAGCCGCTAAACGAGTGCCCTTCTTCAAGGTCGGCAAAGAGCTACGGCTGCGGGTTGACGGCCAACCTTATAACCCCGCCGACGATGAAGGAGACGATGAGTGAAGCAGCTTTGGGCTCCTTGGCGAATGGCCTATATAGACGAGGGCTCCAAGGAACAGGGCTGTATCTTCTGCAGCAAGTTTCGCGATGGCGATCTGCGAGCCGGACTGGTTTTGGCGCACACCCGTCACACGGTCGTGATGTTGAATAAGTATCCCTACAACAATGGGCATTTGCTCTTGGCTCCGAAGCGCCATGAAAATATTCTCGCCAACTTGTCGAGCGAAGAATTTATCGATCTCAACGAAGCGCTGCGCCACTCGGTTGGGATCGTGCGCGAGGCGGTCCACCCAGCAGGTATCAATTTAGGCATGAACCTCGGCAAATGCGCGGGCGCCGGCATCGAAGATCATCTTCACTGGCATGTCGTGCCGCGCTGGGAGGGTGATACTAATTTCATGCCGGTGGTCGCGGAGACCCGCGTGATGCCGCAGCATTTGTTCGACAGTTACGACCGTCTACAACCCTTTTTTCAGAATCTTTTCGCTTGATGGGTTGGTCGTACAAGGCATCTAGTGTAAAATAAAGCCAGTGAATCAGCGAAAAACGGAACACGATACCAAAAACTACTCTTCACGGGGGAGGCCTACGGAAGTGACTGAGGCGAAAACATTAGGAGAACTCAAAAAAAGCGGCGTTGCAGTTTTGACGGTGCGCGAGGAAATGCGCAAGAATCTCGTGCGCCATCTCGAGAGTGGGCAGCGTATTTTGCCGGGCATCGTCGGCTACGACGAGACGGTCATCCCGGAAATCGAAAACGCCATTCTCTCCGGCCATCATATGGTTTTTCTCGGCGAACGAGGTCAGGGAAAGTCGCGCATCATTCGCAGCCTGATCGGTCTGCTGGAGGAAAGAATTCCCATCATTCAAGGGTGTGAGATCAGTGATAATCCATATCATCCGATCTGTCGCGTCTGTCGCAAGAGGGCCGCGGAAATGGGTGACGCGTTGCCACTCCAATGGATCGATCGCGATTTTCGCTATGGCGAGAAATTGGCGACACCGGATGTCTCCATTGCCGATTTGGTCGGTGAGATCGATCCGATCAAAGTCGCCGAGGGGCGCTATCTCGCCGACGAAGAAACGATCCACTATGGTTTGGTGCCGCGCACCAACCGAGGCATTTTCGCCATCAACGAGCTTCCCGATCTAACGGAAAAAGTTCAAGTCGGTCTGTTCAACCTGATGGAAGAAAAGGACGTCCAAATCAAAGGCTACAAGATCCGCCTGCCGCTCGACGTGGTCATCGTCGCCAGCGCCAATCCGGAGGACTACACCAGCCGCGGACGCATCATCACGCCACTCAAGGACCGCTTCGACGTGCAGATCCGCACGCATTATCCGAAGAAGATCGAGGATGAGCTCACTATCATGGAACAGGAAGCCGCGCCGGTGAGCCACCGCAGCCGCAAAGTCGACGTGCCGCGTTTCCTAAAGGAAGTCCTCGGTCATTTGACCTTTGAGGCGCGCAAGTCCAACGAGATCAACCAGTCCTCCGGCGTGAGCGTGCGCGTCACGATCAACAACTACGAAAGCCTGATCAGCAACGCCGAGAAGCGTACGCTGCGCTGCAAGGAGAACGAAATCGTGCCGCGGATCAGCGATTTTCACTCGCTATTGGCCTCGACCAGCGGAAAAATCGAAATGGAATATGTCGGCGAGGACAAGAAAGAAAACGAGTTGGTCGAAAAGCTGATCAATCGTTCGATCGTCAAAGTCTTCGATCAATACTTCAGCCTCAACTCGCTGCAGAAAGTCGTCGAGTACTTCAATTCGGGATGGGGCGTCGAAGTATCCGATCAAATGCCTTCGCAAGATTATCTAGAAGGCATCAAGGAAATCCCCGGATTAAAAGAAGCGATCAAGTCCCTGGGGATTCACGAATCGCCCACCTTGATGGCTTCGGCGACGGAATTTGTCCTCGAAGGGCTCCATCTGCACCAAAAGCTCAACAAGGAGATAGAGGGTGGCCGGGTGACCTACGGCAAGTAGCCAAGTTCAGTCGCCGCCAGATAAAATCTCTAAGCCACCCCTTCATGGTACATGTCCGCTATAGCCGCTGGAATGCCGACGGTCGCAATTCCCTCGACACGGAATCCGTGTTCGATCAGTTGAACGACTACATGAACGAAACCGGCGATCTGCAGCAGGCGATGCGTCGCCTGATGCAGAAGGGCATCAAGCAAGGCGAAAAGCAGACCAAAGGTCTCGAAGATCTGCTCGCGCAGGTGGCGCGCGAGATGCGCAAACTCTACGACGAGTACCGCCTGCAATCGGCGATGGATGAGGTGCAGGACAAGCTCGAATCCGTTGTCGATCAAGAGCGCCAAACTCTTGAAGAATTGGACCAAGCCGGGCAGGACATGCAGGACAAGAAGCAGTTCCTCCACGATCTTCCCGGGAAAACCAGTGAGGCGATCGAGAAGCTCACTTCTTATCGCTTCGAAAATTCCGACGCTGAAAAAGAGTTTCAACAGCTGGTGATGCAGCTCGAGCAAATCCGCAAACTGGAAAACTGGCTGCGCCGCGAAGGCAGTCTGTTTCGCGGCCAGACGCCCATGCAATTTCAGCAGTCACAGGAACTGATGGAGCGCATGGAGGACTTGCGCAAGCTGGAAGCGCAGCTTTCCGGCATGCAGCTCAAAGACGTCGATCAAGAGTTACTGGAAAAACTTCTCGGCGGCGACCCGAGGCAAGATTTCGAAGGGGTCATGCGCATGCAATCACTGCTCGAAGAGGGCGGCTATGTCTTGGAGCAGGGCGAGCGTTTCGAGCTAACCGCCAAAGGTGTTCGCCGCGTCGGGCAACTGGCACTGCGGGATATCTACAAGCAGCTTCGGCGCGACGGCATGGGTCGCCACACCACTCGCAACCGCGGCAACCAGGAGATGGTCCTCGAAACCAGCCGGCCCTACGTGCAAGGCGACCCGCTGCACATCAACATGATTCAAACCCTCAAGAATGCGCTGCTTCACGGCGGCGGCGTGCCGGTGCGCATTGGTCCAGCAGACTTCGCCGTCTACGAGTCGGAATACAATACTCGCGCAGCGACGGTGTTGTTATTGGATATGAGCTGGTCGATGAGCTGGGAGGGGCGTTTTGCCGCGGCGAAAAAAGTCGCCCTGGCGATGGAGAGCCTGGTGCGCTCGCTTCACCCGCGGGACTATTTCGGCATCGTCGGTTTCTTCACCCGCGCGGTCGAGCTCAAGGCCAAGGATCTGCCGCAGGCGACCTGGAATATGGGTGACCCGTTCACTAACTTACAGGATGGTTTGCATCTGGCGACGGAAATGCTTGGCAAAAAGCCCAGCGCCAATCAGCAGATGATCGTGATTACCGACGGTCAACCGACTGCATACTGCCGTCAGGGAAGGCTTTACTGTGAATGGCCACTGAGCTTCGGCGGCATCAGCCAGCGTGCGGCCGAGGAAACGTTGAAAGAAGTCGAGCGCATCACGCGCAAGGGTATTACCATCAATACGTTCATGCTCGACGATAGCCCGGTGCTGCGCGGCTTCGTCGATGACCTTACCCGCATCAACAGGGGCCGCGCATTTTACACCCGTCCCGATCGGCTCGGCGA
>DASXSW010000283.1:0-3769 GCA_036505755.1 Binatia bacterium
AGCGGCGAGGAAGAGCCCGGCTGCTGCCCCGCCGACGAATCCAACACCCGAAGCGATGATAGGGCCGAGTAGCAGACGTCTTCGGGCCGGTGCGAAAGACTGCTAGGTTCGCATTCGATCGCAGATGGCGCTCTGGATGACTCGTGCGAAACAAGCTGTACTTGACCTCCTCGGCGGCAGCGTTTTCCAGATCCATGACGTCTACCAGCCCGAGAAACCGCATCCGAAACCGTTGCCCGTCGGCATTCTTGTACGACACCTGCTGGCGCCGCCCGTACCGGGTGGCTTTGCGGACAGCCGCTTGGGGGCTCCGCGCCTCAAGCACGACGACTCTTTTCTCACAGAGCGGCCGAGCCGCGCGGCGGCCGGCCACGCCATACTCGAACAGGGGGTTCACCCCGTAGCGCATGGTCGTACGTGTGTCTAAGGCCAGCTTCAGCGGCGGCGCCGAGCAACGGAGGCGCTGACCGTTGAAAGCTGCAGTTAGACGTCACGCCGTTCATCCCCCGCCTTTAGCAGACCCGCTTGACGGAGTACTGCGGCGTGATCCCAGTAGATGCGCTCAGACGCGAGCTTGTCGCCGCGAAACTGTACGACTACCACCACGTCTATCGCGATCTTCTTCGCCGTCGGCGGTACATTCGGCAACAGCCATGGCATCGGCTTACTGTGGGTAAACGTGAGGCGGAGTTCATCCACGAGTTGTCCTGGTCCGACGACACGGTTCACGGCCGTCATCTGTAGGTCCTCAGGCCACGAAGGAATGAAGTCATCGCGATAGAAAGCCCGCAAAGCATCCTTACCACGGCCCCCGGTGTTCACCGGCATATGGTTGACGTAGGCATCTTCGACCATCGTGGCGAGGGTCGCCTCGACGTCCTTGCTCTCGAACTCCCCTTTGATGTGCTCCGCCCACAAGTGCTCAAGCTGTTGCGGTGAGAGAGTTGCATTAACCGCTTCTTGGCGCTTCATTTTCCAGCCCCTTCCCTGAGGTATGCGGACCCAACGGTTATCGGTCTCGTTCTGCGTCTTGCTTCTGACGGCTAACTATTAAGTGAGCCGCGTTAGGCAGCGAAAATTACTGGTCGGCTTATCCCAGCGACAGTTCGGACAGTAAAAGTTCAATTTCCATGTAATATCCATCAGCTAACCGAGTTGTGTCAACATTTGAATTTCCGGCGAAGGCCGACCGGCACGGCGGCCTATCTCCCTAACGATCGGCGGCCTATTTTAGCCAGAGTCGCGAAAGACCGCCAGGATTGAACTAAACGACGCAACGGACAAATCTCATGGGATTTGTTAGATGGAGAATTCAATTCAATCCTAGCACCGCCGTTTAGTTTTCTTCCGTCACTTGATCACTTTGTTCGCTCGCTCGAGCACGCGGGGCGGAATTGTCAGACCAATCTGTTTTGCCGCCTTGAGGTTAATGACAAACTCAAACTTCGTTGCCTGCTGCACCGGCAAATCAGCCGGCTTGGCACCTTTCAGGATCTTGTCTACGTAAACAGCCGCGCGCCGATAGAGGTCGTTGTAGTCCGGTCCATAGGACATGAGGCCGCCCTCATCGACAAACTCTTTCTGGAAGTAAATAGCCGGCAACCGGTATTTACCGGCAAGCTCGACGATCCGTTTTCTTTCGGCGAAAAATTGGCGATTGGCGGTCGTCATGATCGCGCCCACCTGTTTCTGCTTTGCGGTTTGAAAGGCGCTCTCTAAACCTTTGGGGTCGGGTTGAGTCTCGATCTCCTCCAATTTTAGCTTCAGTGCCACAGCCGCAGGCCTGAGCTCTTTCAGTTGGGGGTTTTGGCCTCCCGGCGGCCACAGAACTCCAACTCGGAGGAGCTTGGGGACCGCGTCCTTGAGTACCTCCAGCCTTTTTGTATTTAGCTCGGGAGATAAAGTCGTGAGCCCGGTGACATTTCCTCCCGGTCGCCCCAGACTGGCAACCAGACCCGCTCCTACGGGGTCACCGGCGTTCGCCATCACGATGGGAATGGTAGTAGTCGCTTTCTTTGCCGCCACCGCCGGCGGCGTCGATGAGACCACGATTAGATCGACCTTAAGTCGAACCAAGTCCGCCGCAAGCTCAGGCAAGCGATCCAATTTTTGCTCGGCAAACCTATACTCGATGGCGATATTCTTTCCCTCGATCCAGCCAAGCTTGCTCAGCTCCTGCAGGAACGCGTCCACAAGGACCGTGCTACCAGAAGCAGTACTCGGATCCAGGAAGCCTATGCGGAAGGTTTTTCCCGGCTGCTGCGCCTCTGTCCTCGCCTCGCACAACGTGAGCACGACGGCCAGGATTGATAACAGAGCGGCTTTCTTCATAGAGGACCTCGTTCGTGAGGCGACTATTTAGCACGTGCAAGGCAGTTGTGAAAAGTGTTTTTTACGGTAGAAGAAATCAATTATTTCTTCGAGGAGAAAACACTAAATTCGGCCTTGAGATTGAACTGAACGACGCTTCAGACAAATAATACAGGATTTAGTTGTAGGAGAAATCAGTTCAATCCTGCGATTGCCGCGTAGTTACTTGATCACTTTATCAGCCCTCGCCAGCACATTCGGCGGAATCGTGAGGCCGATCTGCTTGGCGGTTTTCAGGTTGATCACTAGTTCAAACTTCGTCGGTTGTTCCACCGGCAGATCGGCGGGCTTGGCTCCCTTAAGAATTTTGTCCACGTACTTGGCAGCGCGTCGATGAAGATCAATTAGGCTCGGTCCATACGACATCAAACCGCCGGTATCCACGTGAATGATCTCATCCCAGATTGACGGCAGCCGGTTGCGTATTGCCAGCCGCGCTATTTCTGCTGCGTGCTGGGTTATCAGGGCACCAGATGGGACGAGCAGGGCGCCGGCACGCTCTTGCGCAGCGGTGCGGAATGCGCCGTCAATGTCTTTGGCATCTCGCACTGCCAAAGACTGAACCTGAATACTAAATTGACGCGCCGCGGTTTCGATCTCTTCAAGCACGGCAACGTTTGCCGGACGGCGTTGATCCCAGAGGACGGCTACGCGCGTGCCCTTCGGCACCACTTCCCTGATCAATTCCAGTCGTTTGCCAGCCAAGGTTGGAGACATCTCGGATAAACCGGTTACGTTCCCCCCGGGATGCGCGAGGCTAGCCACGAGCCCGGTACCCACAGGATCGGCGCTGTATGCCATAACGATGGGGATCGTGTCGGTCGCACGCTTGGCAGGGTTTGTCCCCGATGTACCCTGGGTAACAATGACATCGACCTTGAGGCGCACCAGGTCGCTTGCGAGGGTTGGCAGTACTTCACGTTTTCCCTCAGCAAATCGCCAATCGATGAATAGGTTCTGGCCTTCGACGTAGCCCAGGTCACGGAGCCCTTGCCGAAAAGCCTTGATCTGTTTAGATGACACTGAAGATGCGGAATTCACAGATAAGAACCCGATCCGAGTATTCTTCTTTGACTCCTGCGCCTCGCCTGTCACTCCAAGAGCAAGCTGTACCACGACGAACAGGATTGATACGAGAACAGTTTTCTTCATCGCATACACCGTTCGGCATGTATCACGCCGACGCTCTTAGAACAAGGTGAAATTACGACGGAAGGCGACAGTAATTCGTAGAGGTAGGAAGACCAAATTCGGCCTGAGATTGAACTGAACGGATAGGTTTTAACCTGAATGCGAGCGCAGAACGATCGGGCGAGAGCAATGAGAGTCGGAGGCATTCAGGATAAAACCCGTTGGACTAAAGCGTTGGGTGAAGCAGTGGCGGTTGTCTATGGGGATT
>DASXSW010000284.1:0-3354 GCA_036505755.1 Binatia bacterium
CCGTTGATCTAAAATTGTAAAGGAGGTTCTTATGGCAGTGTGGAATCAGACGACACCGGAGGAAAGCAAAGATAAATCGCCTGCGACCCCGGCGTCGCCAGCGCAGTCAACTCCCATTTTGACACCGACCGCGGCGAAGAATCGCGGTGAATCGATATTCGGCGCCGGAGTTACAATTGAAGGGAAAATCGAAGGCGACGCCGATGTGCGCATCGCGGGAAAGTTCAAGGGCGAGATCCAAGTCAAGGGAGATTTGAATATTGAAAAGGGCGCTCACCTTACGGCAAAGGTCAGCGCGGCTAACGTTACCATCGGCGGCGAACTGGACGGAAATGTCGTCGCCAGTGCTCAAGTCAAGCTCTTGGAGTCCGGACAGCTTCTCGGCGATCTAAAAGCAAGTACCCTCACGGTGGCCGCCGGGTCGCGCATGCGCGGCCACGTGGAGTTTGGTTGGAACGCGTCCGATGTCGCGAAATTCGTCAATGGTCACGCCCACGATAATGACAAGAACCGGACCGGGGGATGAAAATCGGCCGCGCAACGACCGCGGGTAAATCCCGCAGCTGTCCACATTGCCGGGCGACGATCCTCAAAAGCGCCACGTCTTGCCCTATCTGTCGCCACATGTTGCGGGCTAATTCCTTTGGCTTCGAACCGCGATCCAAACCGACGACGTGTCCACTTCTGGTGGAGGGCACCCTTGAACACCCCGGCGCGGGGGAGCCGTTGGAATATCAAGTTCTAATGGAAGTCTGAGACGACGCCGGAAAGCTCCTATCTCGTCAAGTTATCGGTGTCGGTGCTCTCCACCTGGCGGAAAAGCGAATTTTCTCTCTACGCGTCGAGATGACCCCAGCGACGTCTTCGAACTGAAAAGGAAGCGGACCTTATGTCGGGCCCCGTTTGCCGAGCGGAATTTCGCCGGATTGTTGCCCGACGCGGCTAGCGATCAGCATTAGCCAGCAGCCGTCCCCATCCTTGCACCGGCGGGATAATGCCGGGCCGAATCAGGTCGTTCCAAACTTCGGCGCTCATGTTGGTGAACGCTGGTTTGCCGAATTCTTCTTCCAAGGCCGGTATGACGTGCAGAGCCATGGCGGCGCCTCCCGGCACGGAGATGGCTTCGGCCTGCCGCCAGGTGTTTGCAGCTTCACGGCCAACTTCGAGCGCCATTTCCAACCCTTGCTCCAGCGTCATGGCGAAAGAATCCGACGCCCATTGATTTCGCTTGGTAATGCCGACAACTGTGATGCCACCTTCTTCGAGATAACGGATGATGGCGTTATTGACCGGGTCCGCCCAACGACTAGCGACGGCCAGCTTTGTGTACCCGAGATGCTTCAAAGCGGCAATCAGTGCTTCCAGCGGCGCGTCGGCGGAGATGCCAGTTCTTTCCTTCGTTTGCCGTAGTAACTCGAGCACGCGCGGCCGGGTCAACACTGCTGAAATGGGCGCCCCGCTGAAAATGATATGATCCGCTTTTTCTTTCACCAGCCGGTCGACACAGGTCCAGTAGTTTTTGATCGCTTTTTCCACTCCCTCTTCGGTGTAGTTTTCCAGCCCAAGTCCGGTGGCGATCTCCATAAAATCGAGCGGTAAGAGGCGATATAGCTGGTAGGTTCGGCCGCGGTGAACATCTTCATGGGCGCGCGGTTGAATGACGCCGTAACGAAAACGAGGCAGCAGTTTTTTTGTATAGTCAGGCATAGAGACCTCCGATCCTTCAAGAAGCCGCAGCTGTGAAAAGATGATTCCGAGCCGCAAGCGACGCCCAGATAGTAGTCACATTTATAGGTAGGCAGCTCTGGGTCTGTCAAGTCAAACGGCTCAGGGGTTGTGGTTCAGTTAGAGTGGTTCCCCATCTTCGGGTCAAGAAAGATTCCTCGCTTTGCTCGGAATAACAAACGAATTTGATCTGTCATCTCGAACAAAGTGAGAGATCTTGAGCCAACTGAACGCAGTACCGGGTCAGGCAATCGCTCTTTTCGATCTCAGTCCAAAGGTCGCTCGTTGCTTGACCAGGGTCATGCGCAAAATCAACGACCATGGGATTCTCCTCTGACTGCAATTCGATGTGGCCGCGGTGCTTCTAGCGGATTGGGAACACTCCCGTTATCGGTTCGACGGTTCACGTCGCGACTTGATGGGTCCGCAGCTTCAAATTGGCACGATATAATTCGAAGCAGAGCCAAAAAAGAAGAGGTTGAACTGGGTTCATTCGCAACTTACTGCGAAACAACAAGAGCAAGTATGGAGTGATGTAAATCAGGATCAGCAATATCTTGTAGTACGGTGGAAACAAGGCCCTGTGGGGATACATAAGCAGGACGGGAATTGTCAGGAGCAGGAGATCATAAACAAATCCATGGTGCATGAGCAGCAGGGTGGTCGTCACCAACATGGCATATTGAAGATCAAAACCATTTGATCGAAGTGGGATAGCCACCCGCCATGTTTGCAGGAGCCAGTATACCAAGAGCAGAGCGGTGGCGATCGTGCATATTACCGCCCATGCCTGAGGAAGCAACGGCCTGAAGAACCCATAGAGAGTAACATAGAAGGATAATGGCTGTGCCTGTGTCGCTATTCGGTGTGAAAGGCTTGTAATCGCGTCTATGTATTTCAAGTAAGAGTCAAATGAGAACAGGAAGCCGCCGATGCCAATGAGCAGAAAGAGGCCTGCGGCTATACCCACGATTGCGCGGCCCATCCTGCGAAAGATGAGCAAGGGCAATAGGGCGATCAGATATTGTGCTCGGTATGATAGAAACGCGAATATAAATCCCGAGCATAAGACGCGTTGCCGTTTTAAGAGGTAAAACCCCACGGTCCAGAAAAAGAGAGCAATCGCAGTGGAGTGGCCGGTAGTTGTCAGCCAATACAAGACCGGTGCTGCACCACCGATCGCGAGCGCCAAACCTAGCGGTGGCTGTTTCGGCTGACAACATTTCCATAAAATAATGATCGATAGAAAATAAAGCAGTACAATTGTGGTAATCCATATCCAATACGCAACGGTGTAAGAAAAGAAACCGAGTGGGATCAAAAGAATCGTAAAGAATGGAGCATGAAGATATGGCCAGTGAATTCCCTTGAACTGCGCCGGACTAAACTGCCTCTGCAGCTCAATCTGCGCATCGGCGTCATAGACCTTTTCTGGACTGACCCTCGTCAAGACTGCGGCGGTGTAAAATTGGACGAAATCAGCTCCGGGTTTTTCACCCATCCGTGCCGCTTGCACATATACTTTAACAAGCAACGTGCAGGTAATAATCATCAAGGCAAGCGAATAAAGAAAAACGCGTCTTTCCGAAAGAAAGCCGTTGGCTTTGTTTAGCGCCTCTATTATTTTTG
>DASXSW010000285.1:0-4728 GCA_036505755.1 Binatia bacterium
ATGGTCGTCCATCTCTCATCGAAGGCGGAAGACATCATGGTCATTGTCGTCGGCGGCAAGCACCGACATTCCGTCTTCCTGCCGATGTGGACGGGGCGGAACACACTTTGTGTGATCAAGGGGATTGGGTGAAAGCTCGAAATGGAGTGTTGGAGTGATGGAATGATGCGGGAGAGCATCGAGGATGGAGGATTGAGGATGGCTCGAGCCGCGGGGATTCTCATGCTTGTATTTGTGTTAGCGGCGCCTTGCGTGGCGCAGGAGAAATTTCGCTTTCCAATCGGCGAGTCCTCAAAGACGCTCAGCTACGGTCCGCTTTGGGTCGCGGCGAAGATGGGGTTTTTCGAAAAGGAAGGCTTGGAGGTGCCCATCGTCACCATGCGCGGATCGCCGTTGACGATTCAAGCGTTGACCGCCGATTCGATCTACATTGCCAACGCGACGGTGGACACTCTTATTAGCGCTTATGAGCGAGGCGCGGATATCACCATGATCGGCGGCCTGATCAACGGCCTCGGTTTGAGCATGATCGGCGGCAAGCCGTACAAGACATACGCCGATCTGCGTGGCACGACCATCGGCACGCAAACGTTGACTTCCGGCACCGGCTTCGCCTTGCGCTTGGTGCTGAAGGTTCACGGCATGGAATATCCGCGCGATTATAAGCTGCTCAACATCGGCGGTGCTCCCGACCGCTATCAAGCATTGACCTCCGGACAGATTTCTTCGACGCCCGTCGGCGTGCCCCTCGATCTCGTCGCAAAACAGCAGGGCTTCAACATCATCGGTTATTTTGTCGACGATCAACCGAACTTTCAGTTCAACGTTTATATAGTCAAACGATCCTGGGCCGAAAAAAACCGGTCGCTGGTCGTGCGCTTCATGAAAGCGATGGTCTCGACGATGCGCTGGATGATGGACAATCCCGAGGCGGCCTGCGCATATCTGTCGAAAGAAATGGCGATCAGCGTCGAGCACTGCCGTTATGCGTCCGACTATAACTGGAAAAGCCGCATCTGGATCGGAACGCGGATCTTAACGTCGAAGGCGTGCGCACGCTGATCAAAATCACCGCGGAGCAAGGCATACTCAAGGAACCTTTGCCGCAACCGGCGAAGTACATCGATCAGAGTTATCTTAAACAAGCGTTGGCGGAGTTGAATAAAAAGTAAGGGGTCAGGGGTAAATAGTCAGGAGATCAGATGTTTCAGCGCATCACTATCGGATGTTTGATTTTTCTCTTCGGCGCTATTTGCCAATCGCAGCGAACGATGGCCCAGGATAAGGTTCGCATGGGGCTTAGCTCCGTGAGCGCTTTGCACAGCGCCACATGGGTGTCGGAGGAAAAGGGATTTTTCCGCAAGTACGGCATCGATACCGAAGTCATTGTCACCGGGCAGGGCGGCACCGCTGGCATCGGCGCGTTGCTGGCTAACGATATCCAGATGGTGAGCTCCGCGGGCGATGTCCTGGTCGCGGCGGCTTTGCGCGGCGGCGACACGGTGATGGTTGCGGGTGTGGTCAACAAGGGGCTGCAAAGAATCACAACCAAACCGGAGATAAAAACTCCCGCGGATTTGAAAGGTAAGCGCGTGGGAGTGACGCGCATCGGCGCGGTGTCGCATTCCGTCCTGCTCATGATGCTGCAGCGCTGGAAGATGGCTGTAAACGATGTGCAGGTCATGCAGGTGGGCTCCTCGCCGAATATGCTGGTGAGCCTAGATAAAAACGGTATCGACGCGGCGGTGCTGACGATCCCGTCGATGTTCGTCGCCGAAGACCGCGGCTATCGAGTGTTACTCGATATGGCGGACACCGACATTTACTATCTTCACACGATGATCGCGACGACGCGCAGCTACATCAAGAACAATCGCGACAAGGTTTCGAGATTTCTCAAGGGCTATTTGGAAGGGCTTGCCTTTGTCAAGCAACACAAGAGAGAGAGCATCGACGTGGTCAAGAAAAAGCTCCGCATCGGTGCCGAGCAGGAGCGAAACCTCGAACGGTCTATCGATCTCCTGAGCGCAAAATATTACGAACAGATACCGTATCCGTCGATGCGCGGTGTCGAGACGGTGCTCGGCTTCGTCGAAAAAGATAATCCCAAAGCAAAGACCGCGGATCCAAAATCATTTGTCGATGACAGTCTGCTGCGCGAAATCGATCAGAGCGGTTTTATAAAGACACTCTACCAGAAGTGATTGCAAACCGATCGGTCGACGACTGTTTCTGACCGTCAATGCGATCGCTTTATCGTCAAAACTTTTTTCTCGACAACGTTCTTCTTATTATTTTCCAACTCGCGAAGAAAATTCTCTTGTCGTGCTTGTGCGTTACTGTGGTGCCCCCTGGTTCGTCGAGTTTCCCTGCTAAAGCATCCTCCGATACTACGGTGTTCAAGATTCGTCTATCCCGTCCGAACATGGTCAGGATTTATATAAATGGCATAGTTTTCGTGTTCCGTTAGCATTTTCCCTGCCCTAATCAAGCAAGCAATTGACGGCCAGCACTGTCCGTTTTTGTCACAATCTAACATTCCGTCGCCCCAGCCAAAATTTCCCTTTGACCGGGCATGACCGTTGCTACCTTTTAGCGGGCGCCGGTGGCAACTATTCGTCTCGCTGATCGGCACGTCATTTTGTTGACAAGTATGCTCGATTCGGTCTTTTCCGGCTGGAGGGGTAGCCGTCATTCAGTCGAAGAATACGTTGCATATGTGCCAATAAAGTAAAGTAAATACATTCAGGGTCGATATTTACTGGGGTGGGGGGAAGCCGTGCCGTGCCAGCTCTAGCGTTTGCCGGCAAAATTTCTTGCCCTCGCGGGTAGTTCAATGGCGGTGATTAAGAAGTATCGCTTCGGCCTTGCACCGAAATTCACCGGAGTTGTCGTAGCGGCCGTGCTCTCGACCGGAATTTTGGTCAGCGCGGCAACGTTCTATGAGAGCCACCACCGACTGCGCGAGCAGATTATTGCCAACAACGAGGCCAACGTTACCCTTGCCGCGGAGTTTGCTCGGAACTACGTCCGCCGTATTCAGGAAAGTATCGAATTCCTCGCCAAAAGTTCGATTGTCACATACTCGGTTAGCAGTGATGGCTATAGTGAGGCCGAGCCGTTCTTGCGCGAGTTTCTTCGTATACACGCAGAAATAGACAACATCAGCCTACATGATGTCCGCGGAATCGTCCGCGCCAGCGGCATCTCTTTGGCTGCTAGCAATCAAATTCGCGGTGATCGCGAGTGGTTTAAACAGATCATCGAATCCGGTAAACCCTTGCTCGGGAACGCCGGAATCTCCGCAGCGACGCGACGTCCGGTAGTCCCATATGCGGTACCGGTCCTCGGTCACAAAGGCACTGTGCGGGGAGTGATTCTCGGTAGCATCTCATTAGCCACGCTCAATCAAACAATTACGCGGCTGAGACCTGGTTCTGACGCACTTTCTTCGTTGCTTGACCGCCGCAATGGGGGCATCATCTTAGCCCATCCCGACACAAAGCAAGTGCTTCAGCCGGTCTCGGGAAAAGTTGAAGCAATCACTCAGTTATTAAATGGTGAGCGCGGAGCCGTGGAGACTAAGAATAACGCCAGCGAGCTGACTTTGATCTCTTTTGCTCCGGTGCCGGACCTCCCCTGGGGCATCATGATTTCTCAGCCGAGCAACGAAGTATTCGCGCCGGTCACGGAGGCAGCGCGAGACAGTGCGATTTTGATGGCCGCGGTGCTGTTGATCACCGCGCTCAGCGCCGCGTCGCTTGTGCGCCACGTGACCCAACCATTGGCCGAGCTTCGGGAAGCGGCCAGCAGCTTCTCCGCTGGCGATCTAACCAGGCGAGTCAACTTTATTCGCAAAGATGAGTTGGGCGAGCTCGGGTATGCGTTCAATCAAATGGCCGCGGCACTAGCTCAGCGGAATGCAGAAGTGGAGAGCGCCAACCGGGAGCTGCAAGAGCAGAACCGCATCGTCCAGCAGGCCAACCGCTTGAAAAGCGAGTTCTTGGCGAACATGTCGCACGAGCTTAGAACTCCACTGAACGCGATCATTGGTTTTGCTCAGCTCATGCACGACGGCAAGGTCGGCGCAGTTTCTCCGGCGCATGAAGAGTACCTAGGAGATATTCTCGACAGCGCCCGACATTTGCTCCAACTCATCAATGACGTACTGGATCTGGCTAAGGTCGAGGCGGGCAAAATGGAGTTTCATCCCGAGGCGGTGAATCTCACCAGGTTGATCACGGAGGTCCGCCAAATTCTGCAGACTCTATCCGCCACCAAACGCTTACAGGTCGATCTCCAGGTGTCACCGGCAGTCGAACAATTGGTGATCGATCCCGCGAAGCTCAAGCAGGTTCTTTACAACTATCTTTCCAATGCCATCAAATTCACACAGGAAGAGGGCCGCATCGCGGTGCGCGCGCTAGCGGAAGGCGCCAACTACTTCCGTTTAGAAGTCGAGGATACGGGCATCGGAATCGGCGCGGAGGACTTTAGCAAACTATTTGTCGAGTTCCAGCAGCTGGAAGGCGCCACGACAAAGCGGCACCAAGGAACCGGTCTTGGCCTGGCCTTGACCAAGAAGATCGTTGAAGCGCAGGGAGGTCGCGTCGGCGCCCAAAGCATCCCAGGGCGGGGGAGCACCTTCTATGCGATCTTGCCGCGCAACTCGCGTCAGATGGAAGGATCCACAGTTTTGGATCCGATCCGTGGAATGCAGGCTCAAGA
>DASXSW010000286.1:0-3940 GCA_036505755.1 Binatia bacterium
TCGGCGTCAGCGACATGACCGTAATCGCGGTGCGAAGATTTTTACTGCAGTGCGTCCGCACTTTGAAGGCCGGCAAAGAACCGCCGCACGTCATTCGAACCGTCGAAGCCAACGACATGCGCCACGTCGCATGCATCGCCAGCAAAATCTCATCCGAGCTCGACCCGAAACAATATGTCGCGGAACAGTTGAAGAAGGAGAAGTATTGGGAAACTGCGAGCGCGTAATCCGCTCGCAATTGATGAGCCTTGCCAGGTCAATTGACAGGTCACTCCAGGATGTCATCCCGAACAAAGTGAGGGATCTCGACCGGTAAGTTTCATCGGCTACAACTCGGACCAACAGGCTGACGAATCTTTGTTAGTCCCGCTACTCTGATTTCAAGGAGGTTTCATGAAAGTCGTCGATGTTATCGCTGAAATTCTCAAGCGCGAAGGTGTCGAGTTTCTTTCCTGCTATCCGACGAACACCATGATCGAAGCCGCGGCGACCGCAGGCATTAGACCGATCGTCTGCCGCCAGGAACGCGTAGGCGTCGGAATCGCCGACGGCTTCACACGCGTCACCAATGGCAAGCGCATCGGCGTTTTCACCATGCAAGCTGGTCCCGGCGCCGAGAACGCATTCTCCGGCATCAGCACCGCTTATTCTGATTCGGTGCCGATTCTCTTGCTGCCGGTCGGCCACGCGCGCAACACGTCTCAGGTATTTCATTTTTTTCGCTCGGTGCAATCCTACGCGCCAGTGACGAAATGGACCGAAGAGATTACGCTGACCGATCAAGTGCCTGAGATCATGCGTCGTGCCTTTAGCTACCTCAAGATGGGCCGGCTTGGCCCCGTATTGGTGGAAATTCCCAACGACGTAGCTGTGGAGGAATTTCCAGTGGCCGGTGTTAACTACACGCCGGTGAAAAGAACCGTCAGCGGCGCCAATGCCCGTGACATAGAGGAAGCAGCCAAAATTTTGCTGCAAGCAAAATCACCGGTCATCATCGCCGGCCAGGGCGTGCTCTACGCAGAAGCGACCGATGAGCTCACCAAGCTGGCCGAGTTACTCCAAGCGCCGGTGACGACACCGCTCGAAGGAAAGAGCGCTTTCCCCGAAGATCATCCGCTTTCTCTCGGGACCGGCGCCGGCGTCATGCCGCGGCCGGTTCATACGTTTTTACAGAAAGCCGATGTCATCTTTGCCGTCGGGTCGAGTCTAACGAAGCATAGCATCGTCGCCGCGCCGATTCCTTCCGGTAAGACGATCATTCACGCGACCAACGACGAGCGGGATCTTAATAAGCACTACCTTGCCGATTATCCGATCCTCGGCGATGCCAAACCGGTGCTCAGCCAGTTCATCCAAGCCGTGAAAGATTTGCTGGGTGGAAAATCGAAGAACGATGGCACGGTGGCCGCGGAAATTAAAAAGGGCAAAGACGAATGGATGGCCGAATGGATGCCGAAGCTGACTTCGAATGAGAAACCGCTCAATCCTTATCGCATCATGTGGGAGTTCATGAACCTGTTCGACCGCAAAGAATGCATTGTCACCCATGACGCGGGCAGCCCGCGCAACCAGCTCGTCCCGTTCTATCAAGCGCCGACTCCGCGCAGTTACATCGGCTGGGGAAAATCTCATGCATTGGGCACAGGGCTGGGTCTCATCATGGGCGCCAAACTCGCGGCGCCGGAAAAATTCTGCGTCAATTTTATGGGCGACGCTGCCTTCGGCATGACTGGCTTGGATTTCGAAACCGCGGTTCGAAACAACATCCCGACATTGACCATCGTGCTCAACAACAACTTCATGGCCGCCGAAACTCATATGATGCACGCCTCGCACGAACGCTACGGCACCATGAACATCCTCGGCAACTACGCGGACCTTGGGCGTTCCCTCGGCGGTTGGTCCGAGCGCGTCGAAGAGCCGGGACAAATCGTGGGTGCCCTGCAGCGCGCGCGAAAAGTCACCGATGACGGTAAAGCTGCGTTGCTCGAATTCATCACCAGCCGGGAGATTTCGTACTCGCGGATGCGGGAGTAGATCAATAGATCATATGGCGAAGTTTTAGGCCGTCGCCAACGCGATCTTCATGAACCATTTTAGCGCGACGCCTTTCAATGGATAAGATATCGAAGGATTTTTAGCGTTCTTCCCGCCGTTACGGCGCGATGTGCGTCTCACCGAACCGCGTGTTCTCCGCTGTCTGGCAATCGGCTCCCTTGCACTTCTTAAGTTGGCTAAGCCAAAGGGAGTAACGCTTGATCAATTGTGGGTCGATTTCGGCGGCGATATTGTGAAGCTGATCAGGATCGCTAACGAGATCGTAAAACTCGCGTTCACCAGATTGGTACTGAACAAACAGACGATGGCTCGATCGCACCGCTTGGTAAGCTGTCAACCGCGATTTTTGCGTTGTTTGGAACAAGCGCTCTTCAAACCACGACATGAAAGGCTCGGGCCCGGGTTGATGCTCGATTAGAATCCCCTCACGCCATTTCCCCGCCGGCGGTAAAGATTTCTCCAGCAACGGCTCGAGGGAACGACCATCCACGAATCCTGGCGGAGTGATCGACGCCCATTCTGCGAAAGTTGGGGCAAGGTCAGTCTCAACGGCCAGCTGCTGCACGGAGCGGTGCGCGGGCACTTCCGGTCCTCGGATAAGCAACGGCACGTGGATATCTTCCTCATAGGCCGTTTGCTTTCCCTGCATCAAGCGATGTTGCCCGAAATGATAACCGTTGTCGGACGCGAACACGATATACGTCCGATGAAGTTCGCCGGTTTGTTTCAGCGTGTCAACGACGCTCTCCACCAAATCATCGACGGCCTGCAGCGACTGCAGCCGCTTGCGATAGAGTTGATCCATCTTTTCAATCTGTTTTTCCTGCAAGAGCGGTAATGCCCGGATATAGGCCGGTTTTGAAGCAACATCCTTTTCGTTGAAAGAAGCCGTTCGCGGCGCTTTTGCGTCCGGGAAGAGCGCGCGGTGCCGCGGCGCAGGGATCGCGGGTTCATGCGGCGCGAATGGCGCGAGATGCAAGAAAAAGGGCTTCTTCTTTTCAGCAGCTTGATGAATAAACGCCTCCGTTTTACGCGCGATAACATCGGTCAAGTAATCGGCGTCCGCATGCCCGTATTTAACGAGCTTGCCGTTCTCGTTCAGAATGTAGCCGAACTCTTTATAGCCGCCGCCGCCGATCGCTCCGAACCATTCGTCCCAACCCGGCGGCACATGAGTCTTATTGTGAGGATCCGGATATCCGTTGAGATACTTGCCCATATATCCGGTCATATAACCCGCGGCTCTGAGCCAAGTTGAAATCGTCGAACTCTCGTTACCTAATCGATAGAAAGTCTTGAACCCGGCGTGGTTGGAACCGACACCGTGATTGTGCACGTATTGGCCGCGCAATATCGACGACCGCGACGGACAACACTGCGAATTGGTCACGAAGTAATTCGAAAAATTGGTTCCCTGTTCGATCAGCAGCTTCTTCACTTTTGGCATGAACTGGAGATCATGCAACGTCATATCGTCTGTGAGTATGAAGACGATGTTGGGATGTCTCGCTTCTCCGCGCGGTTGTGGCGCGGAATGGTGCGAAGGCAATGGCTCCGAAGGATCCACAGCGGTGGTTGCACGATCGGCGAAGCCCCAGCTCAATACCACAAAAAATCCGATCCAAAATAATCGCCAGCGTCTCATGAAACTGACTCCTCTTGTAGTCGATCTAGTCTAACAGAAGCGTCTCCCGCCACAAGGGAATGCGCCTCCGACAAAGAACGCCTCGAGTTAGACGTTTAAACGCAGTGAAAGTTTCGCTCCGGCGGAGGCGGCCGCTTGCCGAGGAGATGGCCGTGACGATTTTCTCGCCCGACTTGCCATCAGCCGGACCACAGTGCCGAGGGTACTGAGCTGTTACCGACGATATTCACATATGGC
>DASXSW010000287.1:0-6510 GCA_036505755.1 Binatia bacterium
TCGAAGTCATTTCTCAAACAAAGCTCGGACAAATTGGCTGGCGTCGAAGGGCTGCAAATCTTCCACATCTTCACCGACGCCGATGTACTTTACCGGAACGCCGAGCTCTTCCTGAATGCTGATGATCACGCCGCCTTTGGCCGTGCCGTCGAGCTTGGTCAAAACAATGCCGCTGATGTCGGTCGCCTCCTTGAAAACGCGCGCTTGCTGAAGACCATTTTGGCCGGTGGGCGCGTCGAGGACCAAAAGCGTCTCATGGGGCGCGTCGGGTTGCTCGCGGGTGATGACTCGGCGAATTTTTTTGAGTTCTTCGATCAAGTGTGCCTTGGTGTGGAGACGGCCGGCGGTGTCAATCAGAAGAACGTCTATGCCGCGGCTTTTTGCTGCTTGCATGCCATCGAAAACGACCGCGGACGGGTCGGCACCCGGGCGGTGTTTGATGACTTCGACGCCCACGCGTTGTCCCCAGATATCGAGTTGTTCGATAGCCGCAGCGCGAAACGTGTCGCCGGCCACGAGCAAGACCTTTTTTCCGGCGCTTTGGTATTGCGCCGCGAGTTTGCCGATCGTTGTCGTCTTGCCGACCCCGTTGACGCCGAGAAACAGAATCACCCACGGCCGGGCTGAGAACGGCGTGATCTTCTGGCCCGGCACCGATCTCTGGAGCACCTGAACCAGCGCCGTTTGCAAGTACGCGCCCATGTCTTGCTCGGCGTCAACCTCATTGACGGGCCACAGCTGCCGCAACGCGTCCATTAGTTTTTGGCTTGCCTTCACGCCGACATCGGCGGCAATCAGGCTTTCTTCCATGGCGTCGAGAGATGCTTCATCCCAACGACGATTCTGAAAGATAGAGCCGATATTCTGATACAGGCTCTCCCGGCTTTTACTCAGGCCTTGTTTGAGGCGTTGAAAGAAAGAACCGCCTGCCATGTTATTGATAGTCTGCGAACGCTGCAGGAGAGTCAACGGGAGGGGACAAGGATTTGTAACAAGACCAAGCGGAGCGCTAGGTCATTCGCACCGACACGACCTTTGAAACCCCCGGTTCCGCCATCGTGATGCCGTACAGAACCTCGGCGGCCTGCATGGATTTCTTGTTGTGCGTGACCAGGACGAACTGAGAGTGCTCGCTCATCTCTGTGATCAGCTCGGTGAATCGGTCGATGTTGGCGTCATCCAAGGGCGCGTCGACTTCGTCGAGGAAACAGAAGGGACTCGGTTTGGTCAAGAAGATCGCGAACAGCAGGCTCACCGCTGTGAGCGCCTTTTCGCCGCCGGAGAGCAACGTGATCGATTGGAGCTTCTTGCCGGGCGGCTGAACCACGATATCGACGCCGGTCTCGAGATAGTCGTTCTCATCCGTGAGCACCAGTTTGGCCTTGCCACCGCGGAACAGCCGGGGAAAGATCACTTCGAACTTCTCGTTGATCGCTTCGAAACTTTCTCTAAAACGTAGACGACAGACACGATTGAGTTTGACGATAGTTTGCTGCAAGTCAGCGATGGATTTTTCCAAGTCTTCCTTTTGCTGGTTCATGAATTTAAAACGCGTGGTAAGTTCTTCGTATTCGCCGATGGCGGCCAGATTCACCTCACCCATACGCTCCAGGCGGCCGCGCAGCTCGTCGATTTCGCTTACCAGGTCTGCTTTTGAAGGGCCGTTCCCGGAGAGATCAGCGGAGAGAGTATCAAGGTCGGCATCATATTTTTCGCGCAGGTTTGCCGCCAGATGCTGTAGCCCTAGCCGTTTTTCCGCGAGCGAGAGTTGAACGCCGCTTTTTTCCTCTTGGCAGGATTCGCCGAGTGGCCGCAGTTCCTTAATGGCCTCGCCGATCTCAGCGAGCTGCATCGAGATGCCGCGGTATTTCTGGCGCTCGGTCTGGAGTTGTTGTTCCAATTTTTGCAGTTCGCTGCGGCTTGACAGGAGCGCTTCCTCGGTGCGCGCCAGCGCTTGCTCGATCTCTTGACGCCGGCGCTGAAAATCCGCGCGCCGCGCCTGACAAGTCGCGATCTCTTGGGCGGTCGCCTCTTGCAGCTTTAATCGATTGGCCAGATTGGTGTGAGTGTTCTCTCTTTTCTCTCCCAAAGCTGCGTTGCGGACGCGCGACTGCGTCACCGCAGATTCAGCGGCTTCGACGGCTTGGCATAATTCTGCGCAGGCAGTTTGCTTTTGCGCCAGCACTCGTTCGCGTTCCAGCTTCTCTTCGGAGCGCGCCTGGGTCGTGCTCAGGCAGCGTTGAATTTCCTCGTTCACCAGGTGGAGCGTCGCGGTGAGATCACTTTGTTCCCGGGTGAGCGCGCGGACGGATTGCGTGAGGCGCTCCAGTTCTTGATTGGCGGCGCGCTGCTCATGTTCGAGGCGTACGCGCTCGAGTTCCAGCCGGTGGATCTCGGCGCTCAACAGATTTTTTTTGGTTTCTGCGTGCTCGAGTTCCTGCTTGAGCGTTTCACTCTCGCGCTCTTCCCTGGGAAGTTGAGATTCCAATTGAGCCAGAACGCTTGCCAATTCCCGGATACGACGCCGCTGCGTGAGAACGCTTCTTTCAAGCGGTGCGCCGCTGCCACCGGTCACGATCCCCATTGGATCAATCACTTCGCCGTCAGGAGTGACCAGCGTGCTGTAGTAACCATTGCGATTCCAAAGCGTCAAACCCGCCTGGAGATCTCGCACCACCACCACGTCGGAAAGCAGGTACTCTGCGACGTCGTGATAACCCTCTTTGACAGAGATCACATTCATCAACGGTGCGATCACTTCGGATTCACCGAGGGGCAACTCTTTATGTAGTTTGCGTGACAGCTCGCGCGGGATAAAGCTGCCGCGGCCGGACGCCTGATTTTTCAGGTACTCGATGGCTTCTAAGCCTTCTTGATGACCCTTGACGATGATGTACTGCAAGCGGTCTCCCAAGACCGCTGTGAGCGCTTTCTCGTACTCTTCCGGCGCGTCGATGACGTCCGCCACTAACCCGTAGATGCCGTTGGGCGTCACCTCCTGCTGCTTCTTCAGCATAATGGCCCGCACGCCGTCCTGGTATCCCTCGTAATTTTTTTGTAGATCCGCCAGAGACTCGAGGCGTGAGCGGTTTTCCTGGATTTGCGCCTTCAGTGCAGCGATTTTCTTTTCTTGTGCCTGTCTGGCCCCGCTGAGAGCCTGGATCGAAGCCGCCACATGCGCCGCTTCGAGGGCGCGTTGGCGCATTGCTTCGGCGCAGCTACCTAGGGCTTGGCTGGATTCGTTTCGTTTTTGGTCGCACGCGCTCAGCGATTCCGTGGTTTCAGCGAGTTCCGCCTCGCTTCGCGCCAACTCTTTGCTGATTTCGCCGCGCCGCTTGTCTTTAGCCAGGAAATCGTTTTTTAAATAAGCGATCTGGTTGGCCGCATCGATCAATGCTTCCTTTTCTCGCTCCACGCCATCCTGGAGCGTACGAATCTGGGCTTGGAGTTTTTCGAGTTCAGTTTCCTTATCACGGAGAAAAGTTTCCTCGAACAGTGAAAGCTGAACAAAACTCTCTTTGGCCTTATTGAGCTCGTCGATTTCTTGAGCGAGCGTTTTGGTTCGCTCCTCGAACTGCGAGAGCGCGGCACGAGCTTCTGCCTCGCTCTGTTCAAGCTGCGCGAGGTCTTTTTTAAAGAATTCACATTTTTGTTCGTCGCTTTGGATCTGCATGCGGCGCTGGTAGAGATTTTCTTGCTGGAGGCCGATCTCCCGATCGGCTTCCAGCAGTGACAAGCGCACTGCTTCGCTCTCAGCCTCTTTGCGGTGTAACGAGGCAAGATGTCCCGCCAGGCGATTTTCAACGCTAGCGAGTGCCGCTTCTTGCTCGGCAATTTCCTGAGTGAAGGTGTCTCGCTCCAGCACCGTGAACGCGAGTTCTTTTTGTTTAAGCTCCGACTTCAGCGCGCGGTAACGCTCGGCCTTTTTAGCCTGCAACTCCATGGCGCGGATTTGCCGCTCGATTTCGCGCACGATGTCGCTAACGCGCAAAAGATTTTGCTGGGTGCGGTCGAGCTTGTTTTCGGCGACGATCCTTCGGCTCTTGTATTTGCTGGTGCCGGCCGCTTCTTCGATCAGGCCACGCCGCTCCTCGGGTTTGGAATTGACCAATTCATCGACTTTGCCCTGCTCGACGATCGAATAGGCTTTGCTGCCGACGCCGGTCCCCAAAAATAGATCGACGATGTCTTTTAAACGGCAGCTTATCTTGTTGATGGCGTATTCGGACTCGCCGGAGCGAAACAGCCGGCGGGTCACCATAATCTCGCTAAAGTTGCTGTACTCCGCCGGCGCTCGGCCATCTTCATTGTCGAAAATAATCGACACTTCGGCCATCCCGGTAGCCGGCAGGCTATCACTGCCGTTAAACACCACGTCTTCCATATGGTGGCCGCGCAAATGACGGGCGCTCTGTTCCCCCATGGCCCAACGCAAAGCATCGACGATATTGGACTTGCCGCATCCATTGGGGCCGACCACCGCGGTGACGCCGGGAGTGATTTCTATAACGGTCTTTTGGGCGAAAGACTTAAAGCCGACCATTTCAAGGCGTTTTAAACGCATAGGCTTATTTCTATTTGTGGAATTTTATGGGAGTCCTCGCCGGTGCAACCTTGCCCGCAATATTTCACAGTGGCGAAATAGAGTCAAGCAAAAATCACAATATACTGTGGGGTGCTGGAAACCTTACCGCAAGATATAGGCTGAACGAAAATATTCTAAATTTCCAAGTCTTATCGGAGATAAAACGGTCGGAGTTGCCGGGTCATTGCAGCGCTGTGCTGCGCGAGGTCGTGCTTCGCTGGCCCTCGGGAGAAGAATAAAACTATTTTTCAAGAAGTTCGGTGTTCCAGTACGAAACGTCGATCGTATTGAGAAAGGGCATCCATTCCTTGTAGCGGGACATGCTGAACGTTTCCTGCATGAATGGCGTCCATTGAGGTTTAAACGGCCGCCGTACGAGGGGCATGTTAGCCTGCTGTGGGGTCCTGCCCCCTTTGCGGCGGTTACACTCGTGACAGGAGCAGACAACGTTTTCCCAGGTCGAGGTGCCATTCTGAGAGCGGGGAACCACATGGTCGAGATTCAACTCGTGCCGCGGCAGCCGCCGGCCGCAATACTGACAAATACATTTATCGCGGGCGTAAATGTTGTAACGGCTGAAGCGCACTTGCCGCTTCGGAACGCGATCGTAAGTAACCAGCAGAATAACCCTGGGAACGCGGATTACACGATTGACCAGCCCGATCGCTTCATCGTGAGCGGAGACCGACACATCGCTCCAACTGTCAAAGTCGAAGGTTTGGTACTGTTCGTTGACCGCCTTTGCGATGCCTTGATAGAGAAGCACAAACGCACGTCGCACCGAGGTAACATGAATGGGCAAATAGGATCGATTGAGAATCAGGACCTTGGTATTGAGGATGCTATAGGCAGGAGCCGTCGCCGAATAACTCATAAACAGCTTTCGGTATTACTAAAGCCAAATGGCGTGTCCGTATTCCCTCCAAAATATCGGGCGAGCGAGCCAAAGTCAATTCAGCCATTCTTGACGCAAAAGCCGTCTTGCTTGAAGTCGGTAGTAAATTCCTCTATAAACACAACAGCTTTCAACAGTTTTCAGTGACGGTCTTTGTGGATTCACCGCTGAAGCCAGGTGACCCGCCCTCGCAGAATCTCCGCCAGGTTTACGCGCTAACATTGGTATGAAACAAGAAATATTTATTAATTCTACGCCCCAGGAGAGCCGGATCGCCATCATCGAGGACAGCCTTCTGGCCGAATTTTTCATCGAAAGAAAAGAGGAAATGGGTGTCGCGGGAAACATTTACAAAGGAAAAGTAGCCCGCGTTCTGCCCGGTATGCAGGCTGCCTTTGTCGATATCGGCATGGAAAAGGCGGGTTTTCTCCACGCCTCGGATTTTTTTACCGAACCGGACGATGTGCCACTCGGCAGCTCTGACGAGGTTGAATTCGAAGAAGCCCCGAAGCCGCCGCCGGGTCGCCGATTACCCTTGGAAAAACAGATCTCCCGCGGCGAAGAGATCCTCGTTCAAGTGGCCAAGGACCCGTTGGGTACCAAGGGCGCCAGGGTAACTTCTCATATATCCCTCCCGGGTCGGTACATGGTTTTTATGCCCGGCACGAGACATATCGGTATCTCTCGCCGGATCGATAGCGAGGAGGAGCGCAAGCGGCTTAGAGAGATCGCTCAGTCGTTGGGGACCAACGAGGGGGGGTTCATTTTACGCACTGCCTGCGAGGGGAGGAGCAAGCGAGAAATTCAAAGAGATCTGAGTTTCCTCACTCGGCTGTGGAGACGAATTCAACAAAGAGCGCGAAGCGCGACGGCGCCGTCACTGATCCATCAGGATCTCGATCTCATTGCGCGCTCGATCCGTGATTTCTTTAGCGCCGACACGGAACGGGTGGTCATCGATTCGCCCAAAGATCACCGGCGCATCGTCGACTTCGTTCGCCAGTTTATGCCGCGTCTGAAACCGAAAGTC
>DASXSW010000288.1:0-3986 GCA_036505755.1 Binatia bacterium
ACAAATGCAATGGTCAACGTTACCTGAACGTCGTTGACCGAATTGACAATACCGCGCGAGCGGTCGTAGAGCGGCGTGATACGTACCGATCCCGGTAATTCTGTGCTGATTTGCGGCAGCAACGCTCGGATGCTATTGGCCACCTCTACCGCATTGGCGCCCGCCTGCCGGTAAATCGCCAGAACCACAGTAGCCCCCGGGACTGGATAGCCGCGCGCCCAGAAGCGCATGTTCAGCCGTTCATCCTGAACCGACTCGCGCGCCTGGGCCACGTCGCGTAGGTAAACCGGAGCGCCGTTGCTCGAACCGACGATCAAGTCGTTATACGCTTGCGCATTGTCGAGCTGACCCTGGGGCCGAAGCAAAGTCGTACCGCTCTTGTCGTCGAACTGCCCCGCTCCGCTGTAGCTCGTGCCGTTCTTGACAGCCGATGACAAATCGTCGACGGAGATGTTGCGTGCCCACATAGCCGATGGATCGGCCTTGATGCGAATCGCCGACTTGGTGCCAAACACACTGACGCGCGAAACGCCCGGCAAAATGCTGATCCGCTGGCCGATTTGCGTGCTGCCATAATCATAGAGCTGACCGCGCGTAACCGAGTCGCTAGTGAGCGCAATGTACATAATCGGCTGGTCGTTGGGATTCGTCTTGGAAAAGGTCGGCGGCGATGGCAGATCCACCGGCAGACTGCCGGTGGCCTGCGTGATCGCGGTTTGCACGTCGGTGGCGGCAGCGTCGATGCTCTTGCTCAAGACAAACTGAAGCGTGAGGCTCGTGTGCCCCTGCGTGCTTTTCGACGTCACCAGCTCCAACCCGTTGATTTGCATGAACTGGCGCTCGAGGGGCGTAGCGATGTTATTGGCGACGGTTTCCGGACTCGCTCCCGGATAATCCGCTTGGACCTGGATCACCGGGTAGTCCACAGCGGGCAAGTCATTGACGGGCAGACGAAAGTAACTGAGCGCGCCGAAAAGAATCACCGCGACGGTCAAGACCGTAGTCAGTACCGGTCGGCGAACAAATGGCTCGGCAAAGTTCACGATTTGACCGCTGTATCCGCAGGCGCGGACGCCTTCGCCGGAGCTGACGGTTGCAGGATTCGCACCTTGCCGCCGGGAGTCACGCCCAGCTGCCCATTGACAACGACCCGTTCCCCGGCGCGCACGCCCTCTTCGATGACAACCAAGTCGGCCTGGCGCTGACCGACTTTAACCGGCCGCAACTCAGCGGACGAATCGCCTTTGATGACGTAGACGAAAGAACCCTTCGCCGACAATTGCGGCGCTTCCGCGGGCACGAGCACGGCAGCCGTGCGGGTCTCTAAAACCAGTCGGACCTTGGAAAACCGGCCCGGCCAGAAACGGCGGTCGCCATTGGCGAGCGTGGCGCGGAGCTTTACGGTGCCGCTGCCCTCCTGCACCGAATTGTCGAGAAAGGTGAGCTTGCCCTCGCGCGGCTCAGAAGAATCGTCCGGTAAACGCACTTCGACTTTGAGCGTGCGGTTGCTCATATTGCGTTGCACCGCGCTCAGGTCGTTTTCGGTCACGGTGAAATCCGCGTAAATCGGATCGAGCCGCTGGATCACCAAGAGTGAGCCGTTATTCGCTGAGACCACGTTGCCGGCGTCGACGTTTCGCTGCCCGGCGCGCCCGTTGATCGGCGACCGGATCGTGCAGTACTCCAGATTCAAGCGCGCGCTTTCAACGGCAGCGCGATTTAACTTGAGCTGCGCCTCGCCAGCTTCCACCGCGTTCTTTTTTTGGTCGTAGTCTTGCCGCGAAACAGCGCGAGGATCGCTGACTGTCTCTACCCGGCTGAAGTTAACCTTGGCAAGGTTTAAAGCCGCCTCAGCCTGGGCAAGATTCGCCTCGGCTTGATGCAGCTGGGCTTGGTAAGGGCGCGGGTCAATCGTGAAAAGCAGGTCACCGATCTTTACATCGGCGCCATCTGTGAAATGAATCTTGACAATACGGCCGGAAACCTGTGGCTGAATGGAGACGACTTCGCGAGCGACAATCTTGCCGACGGCATCGATATAGAGCGGCACATCCTTCGCCGTTGCTGTGGCGGTGGTGACCGGCGCCGGCGGGCGCTCAAACGCGGGTTGAGTCTTTTTGCTGCAGCCCGCCGCCAGGCCAACGGCAAACACCACCACCCCGAACATTGCGCGTGACGCACAATGCCGCGTCTCACTGCGATATGCCACGAAGACCTCGATCTTAAGCGACGAGGCGCTGATCGATTCGGATAGCTCCCGGATGTTTTTTCTGCGTTGCCTTGCGCGCCTGGGCTTCCCACTGGCGCAACCCGCGGCGAATATAATTCGGCTCGAGATTCAACAGCGTGCAAAGAGAAATGAACGAACAGAACCAATCGGCGTCGTCACTAAACAACCACTCTTTGGCTTCTTCGAAGAGCGTCCGCCTTTTGCCGCCTGCCGCAAAGAGATTTTCCTGAAAACAACGGATGCCGTCTTCTAAGACAGCCAGCAAAAGCGTGCGCTCCGGCTCAAGCGGAAACTTTCTGCGAAAGTTCGCAGCATAATCTTCCCCCAAGAGTGTATCCGGCTGAAAGAGCGAACCGACCCTCTCATCCAAGCCGGCTGTCCTTTGGCCGCCGTTATTGTTGTTATTGTCCTTGAGTAACATTCCCCCTCCGTATTGGTTTAAAAAAATTAACTAGTGAATCTTCACTTCCGGATGAAAGCCCTTTCATCAACTGGCTAACAAGTGCAGCGCTTTCGGACTGCAGTAACGACGCGCCGCGTCTTGCTTCACGCCGATCCCCAGGAGAGCAAACCACGTGGCTTGCGAAACCAATTCTTCCTTAGATACCTTATAGTTGATCGCCGGGATTTTTGGTTGCAGATGGAGCATTAAAGAAAACGCCACATGTTGAACCAACCAAACACAAAGATCGCGGCGTATCGGCAGTTCGTGCATCTCACCGGATTTGGCAGACGCATGCAAACAGGCTTCGAATTTTTTGACCCACGCCGCAGCGAGCTTTCTATGCATTAGCCTGACAAATTCGCCGTCGCCTAGCAAGCTACGGACTAACAAAGAATTCAGCGCGGCCCGATGCGTGTCCCCCGGACGTCCAAGCACGTAGTGGGAAATCATGAAATGGACCATCACCACCAGTGTCGACGTCGATGCCTCGAGCTCCAGGATTCGCGTTGCTTCGGCGAAAGTCGGACCCTTTGAGCAGCTCTCCAGCATGGCCGCATACAGCGACTCTTTGCTGGGAAAATGCTTGTAGAGTAGCGCTTCGGAGACTCCGGCTGCCTTTGCTAGCTCCCGCGTGGTCGTTCCGTCGAAACCCTTCTCGGCAAAAACATCCCGAACGGCGTCGACGATCGCCTCCCTGCGTGCTTCCGCAGTCAACCGGGGTCCGTTGGACATCGTTGGTTAGTTAGCATTTACTTACCGGCCTTGTCAAGCGAAACCACGGATTTTTTAGAACCAGAAACCGTCGCCGACCAATGCCACAAACCCCGACGCCTAGTCGCGCAGCAACTCCCTCCACCGCTCTTTGCATGTCACCGCGACCCGGAGCCTCTCCAAATGCTGTTCGATCTGTTTTGCGCCCTGCTTGACGGGATGCTCAGCGAAAAACCCGCGCACGTCCTTTTCCAACTCAGCCGTTACCAGGCCGATGATGCCTTCGCACATCCGGGGAATCGAGTTATCGGGATATTGTCGCAGCATCTCGTCCCAGTGCGCCTTCATGAACGACCACGCCCGATCGCGGGCGTGTTTGTTCAAAAGAATACCGCGCATCAAGTAGGGAGAATTTTGCGTCCGTACTTCGCCGTTGATCGTGAGATCGAGCGTGCGGTCGATCAATTTCGGCACGCGGAAGTTTGCCAAAGCGAAGAGATAACGGGTTTCCTCTTGAGGCGTCTGGGCGGTTTTGAATTTGCCGTAGAATTTTTCGTATTCCGTTGAGCCGCCGGTGTGCGCAACGATGGCGATCAACGC
>DASXSW010000289.1:0-3178 GCA_036505755.1 Binatia bacterium
CGGAACTAATCACGCTTTAGCTGCGTGGAAATATTACGTTCACCTTTGTGGTGAAGTATCGGATCCGCGGATTGCGTGCCAGCAACCAGGGCCTGAGAGAACGGAGGGTGCGCGGTCCGGCAATAGGAGAAAATCATCCAACGATGTCCGGATTTCCTACACGAGAGCTCGGCGCTTCTCTGATTTGCCGTGCAACGCAGGCCGACTGATTCCGCCAACGATGAGGCTAGACGGCTTCCGAAATTGGCGTTCAACAGCGACCGCCCGCGCTTGACCGCAGCCGATGGTTCGAAGCAAGCACAACGGATCAATTTTTCTTTGTCGACGTTCGGCATTGAATTCCGGTAGGCTTTCATGAACATTCCTCTGACTGCGATGACCTTCTGCCGAACACAAAAGCTTGTTGACCGGGCAAAGTCGCGGTGCTAGCGTTGAGCCGGTAGCGGAGGAGGCTCGCGGGACGTTTGTGGCACCGACACAGGGCGTTTCATTCGGCCGGAAAGGAGCTTCCATGACGATTCAAACCGATACCCCTAACCTGACCACCGTGCCTTCGGCACACTCGGTAATCTCCGATTCATATCAGCAAGGCATAGTCGCCGGTGTCCTAGGCGCGGCAACGATCGCCATCTGGTTTTTTCTTGTCGATATCTTCAGTGGACAACCGTTCTACACGCCTAACGTGCTGGGTACGGCGCTTTTCCGTGGCGGCGAAGGTCTTAATCAACCGCAAAATTTACCTATCTCGCTCGAGATGGTGCTGGTCTACACCTGGGTCCATGGCATGGTTTTCTGCGCGATTGGCGGATTGGCCGCCAAGCTGCTCGATCTGGCCGAGCGCAACGTGAACGCCGGTTTTGGAATCCTTTTACTCTTCGTTATTTTCGAATTTGGCTTTGTCGGCGCTGCGCTCGTGTTCGCCGAGCCAATTCTTCGTGCCTTAGCCTGGCCTTCGGTTCTCGTTGGCAATCTTATGGCGGCGGCGGTTATGGCCGCTTATTTCTGGCGCCATCACCCCAGTATGAAAATAAGTCCTTAATGTGCAGAGATCGAATTTTGTCCGACCCGTAGTTTCGTTTTCCCTGATTCCGGAGTTCACCATTTGATCGACGCCTGACCCGAGGAGGTGACCGTGGCGATCATTACGATCTATCAAGGGGCATCAGGCAGCGGGGAAGAGTTGGCCGAAGCGGTTGCAGGATCTTTGGGTTGCCGCTGTGTCAGCCGAGAAGTGCTGGTAGAGGCCAGTCTCAGGTACGGTATACCAGAAGCGAAACTGAACGAGATCGTCGAAAAAGGCGCGAGTTGGTGGAACCGCTTCGTGGAGAATCTAGAGCCATATCGGATCGCCTTGCAAGCGGCCTTTTGTGAAATCGCGGCCACACACGGGCAGGGCGGCTTGGTCTACCACGGGCATTTAGGGCATGAACTGATGCCCGGCTTCAAACACGTGCTGAAAGTCTTATTGACTGCGCCATTGGACGCGCGCATCGAGCAAGTGAAAGTCCGTAATAGTATCAGCGACACGGCGGCGCGCCGCCACGTCGAAGAACTCGACAAAGCCCGCAGCCACCGGCTCATGACTATGTTTGGAGTCGATTGGCGCGACCCGAGCCGATTTGATTTGGTCGTCAATCTCGGGCGGATGAGCGTCACGGCGGCGAAGCGCCTGATCTGCGAGGCGGTCTGTTTGCCGGATTACCAGATGACTCCTGCGTCGAAACAGGCGTTCGAGGATTTTGCCCTGGCAGCGCGCGTCAAGGCCACGCTGGCGATGTCATCGGATTTGCCAAGGTCGCGACTCGACATCAAGGCGTCGCAAGGCAAGGTGATGGTCTCAGGATCGATGCCAAATTGGCTATCCGAGGAAACTCTGCTGTCGAGAATCGAGCAAATACCCGGGGTCAGGGAAGTAAACGCGGACATCGTTCGTGTGCCCGACATGGGTGGGGCAGAGTGGCCGTAATCTCGAAGCATCATGGGAAAATTCTTGCGCATCGCAACCCTCGCGTGTGCTGTCGCATTGTCCGCCGCGGCCATGGGTGCGGAGGCGGAAAAATCAAAACCAGCGGTTCCCGAGGAGCTGGGCGAGGCGTGGGAGCGTTTCCAACGGGCACTGCAAGATTGGGGAGGGCGGTTACGGGAGCGCTTCGGCACCAGGGACTCACGCGAGGATCGGCCGATGATTACGCACATGCTGAGCTACCGGGATTATCTTGGCCTTTCCCCCGAGCAAGTAAAAAGGCTGGAACAATTAAGAGATAATTTCCAGCGCCAGAGCATTCGCAACGATGCCGACGTGCGAATCATCGAAGTGGATATTGCCGCGTTGCTCGACAATCCAACGGTTGACGTCGCCAAGGTCGAGGCAAAAATTCGCGAGGCGGAAAAGCTACGGGCGGACTTGCGCGTCGCGCGCGTTCGTACCATCGAGCAAGCCAAAACCGTGCTTACGGGTGAACAGCGAAAGAAATTCTTTGATAATGTTGCAACTACTTCGAACCGCCCGTCCCGTACCGGTCAAAATCCATCGGCTATGGAAAAAGAACAAGCTTCCCCGTAGTTTTTCGCCCCTCCAATTGCCGGTGCGCCTCGGCGGCTTCACTCAGGGGAAATGTGTGTTCGACGCGCAGCTTTAACTTTCCCGAAGCGATCCAATCGAATAGATCGCCGCTACGCTGTAAGAGCTCAGCGCGGTTGAGCGTGTAGTGCGCCAAGCTTGGGCGGGTGAGAAAGAGCGAACCTTTCGCTGCCAATTTTCCCGGATCGAAAGGCGGCACAGGGCCGCTGGACTGACCAAACAGAACCAAATAGCCGCGCGGCCGTAAACAGTCGAGACTTTTGTCGAAGGTTGTCGCGCCGACGGAATCGTAAACGACGTAAACGCCCTTGCCGTCGGTGAGTTTCTTCACCTCAGTGAGAAAGTCAGTCTGCGTGTAGAGAATCACATCATCCGCGCCGGCTTGTTTTGCTAGCTCCGCCTTTTGTTCAGTGGACACCGTGCCAATGACTCGGGCGCCGAGCATTTTAGCAAGCTGGATCAGCAGCAAACCGACACCGCCGGCAGCCGCGTGCGCCAGTGCAACCTCGCCTTGTTTTAACGGATAGGTGCTGCGCGTCAAATAATGCGCGGTCATGCCTTGCAACATGATCGCGGCCGAGGATTTGGCATCGATGT
>DASXSW010000290.1:0-2500 GCA_036505755.1 Binatia bacterium
CCCCACGGACGCGACGAAATTGCTCACGGCGATCACCTTCGCAGGCTTAGGTGGCTTCTGGACGCTCTTTTATTCTTACTGGGTGCGCGACAAGGGCGCCGGCATGGCCCACTACATGGGTCGGCTTACCGGGCCGATCACCGGAAAGGCCGAGGCGATTCCCGCGTCTGGCTTCCTGCCTGGCAATGACGAAGGGCTCGCACACGTGCGCCGGTGGCGCCGCTATCTTTTCTGGGACATTAGTATAGGCATCGGCGGCAATCTCGCGACTACTTTGATGACTTGTCTGCTCGCCTACGCGCTGCTTTTTCCGAAGGGTCTGCTCCCCCAGGGATACGAGCTGGCGGTCGTGCAAAGTCGATTCTTTGAAGTGAGCTGGGGCATCATTGGTAAATTTCTTTTTTTGATCGTCGCCGCGGCGTTTCTATCCGACACCTGGCTCGCGACCGTCGATGCCGTGAGCCGCATTCACACGGACTGTCTCTATGCCTTCTTTCCCAAGACTCAATCCACTCCAGCGCGCAGTTGGTATCTCATTTTTCTATTTCTGCTTACGGCCATCACCACAGCCACCATGGGCGCCGCTGAACCAGGCCCGCTGATCCTGCTCTCCGCGGTCATCGGTTTCGTTGGCACGGTCCTGTTCTCCGTGGCGCTGATTTTTCTCAACCATGTTTATCTGCCGCGTCATCTTCCGGCCATAGCGCGGCCGGGGCGACTCAATCTGGCCCTGTTATGCGTATCTTGTCTCGCCTACCTGCTCCTCGCTATCGCCTATCTTTTGACGGTCACCAACCTGATTCGGTAGCGATGGCTGGCGGCGCATATGGGTTGCGAAGGATTCACTGAGAAAAATTTGGCGCGGCCGACGCCGCAATTAGTAATTGCCGGATCAAGATTTTAACAAAACTCAGAAGAGTTCCAATGCGGAACCGATTTCCCAACCTAAAAAAATGCCGAAGGTCACGCTGGCGACGCCGGCGACGACGCGAATCCAGCGATTCATGACCGTGAAACGCTGCGCGGTGAGGATAAACGGCAGGCTGATAATACCACTGAGCAAAAGCATTCCGCCCACTGAGCCTAAACCAAAGATGACGATATAAACCAACCCACCGATGGGTGATTCGATCGTCGAAAGCACCAGTAGCATCAACGCCGCGCTGCCGGCGAGTCCATGCACCATGCCGACGATGAACGGCCGGCGCATCGCCTTGAACGGATGAGGATGGGCATGATCTTGCCCTGGATTCACGTGCACGTGAAAGTGCGTATGAGTTTCCGGATTGTGGCTGTGAGTGTGTAGATGAACTCGTTCCGGACCGAAACACTTTCGAAGCACATTTAAACCCAGGATAACCAGCATCACCGCGACCAGAAGCTCCAGCCCCGAGCCCAGCCGGGGAGGAATGGTTACCCGCAGGCCGATAACGATCAAACCCACGATGAACAATGTCGTCGTGTGGCCTAATCCCCAGAAAGCGCCAATCAACGACGCCCACTTAAAGTTTCTGTGCTCGCTGACAATCGTCGAAACCGCGATCAGATGATCCGGGTCGAGCGCATGCTGAATACCCAGAAGCAACCCCAATCCAAAAGCCGCCAAGAGTGAAGCGTCCATGTTTGATTTTAAATCTTCGACTTTGGATTTGAGAGTCAATCAAGAAATGGCAACCCACAATTCCAAATTTCATTGGTCGTCCCCTTTTACGAAGGGTCGAGTCGTTGCCCGGTTTGGGTGCCGATCCAAACTTCGCCGCCCTCAAAGACTTCCTTTTTCCAGATCGGCACCGTCTTCTTGATCTCTTCGATAGCATAGCGGCACGCGGCGAACGCAGCGTCGCGATGCGCTGACGATACGGCAATGATGACGCTCGCCTCGCCGATCTTGACCGGGCCCAGCCGGTGCACGATCGCCATACGGCAGATTGGCCATTGTTTCTTGGCGTCCTCGCCGATCCGCGCCAGCTCCTTTTCCGCCATCTGCGGATAGGCTTCATAATCGAGACCGATGACCTTGCGGCCTTCGTTGTTATTGCGCGTGGTACCGATGAACGTCGCAATCGCGCCGGCTTCTGGGTCAGTGACGAAAAGGACTAGTTCATTCAGATCGATCGGTTGATTTGTCGCGTGAAACATTCTTGGATCAACCTCCACTCACCGGCGGAACAAATACCACTTCGTCTTGGTCTTTCAGTTTGTGATCGACGCCGACGTAATCCTGATTGACCGCGTACAGGAGACGAATACCCGCTACATTCAGTTTGGGATATTCCTTTTGCAGCTGGCGCCAAAGATCGGCGACGGTGCTGCCCTCCGCGACTTCCTTTAAAACCTCCGAAGCGCCCGCGCGCTCGCGCAAAATCGCGAAAAATTTTACGCGGACTTTCATTGCCCCTGGAGCTGGGAAACCATGTGCCGGATTTCACGTAGGATGAGCTTTTCCATGGCTAGCATGACAGCGGCCTTCGACCCCGGGAGCGAGATCAGTACTTTGCCG
>DASXSW010000291.1:0-15603 GCA_036505755.1 Binatia bacterium
GATGTTCACGAATGGGACTACGCGTCATGGTCGTGGACGGGGCAACAACCGCAGCGGATGAAGTGGGGTGACTGTTCGCCTGTTTCCGATCTAGCGAAAGAAACCTACGCGCCAATTCAGTACAAGGGTGCGGCTAAGCCGATCGCAGACGCCGCGAGAAAATTGGTGACGAAGTACCCGGGCCTACGCGGTCCGGCTCGCAAAGTACATATGTCAGTCAGCAAACTATTGCAAGCGAAGTCCGATCACTCCGCCGAACTTTCACCGAAGGAGAACTTGTACCGGGACAATGCCCGCCTCAGAAGCACGCAACATTGTCGCTATCAGTACGATCGCGCTTGCAATACTTGCGACCTCAGACGAATCTGCGACGGCTTCCACGGCGATTACGCCGCCCTGTTTGGCACCGATGAAGCTAAGGGCGTCCAGCTTGGCAAACAAGTTGACAACCCAAAATACTTTATCGGTGAGCAGGAAAAAGTCGTCGAGAAAGAGGATTTTGAGTGGGCTCTGTAAAGAGCTATATCGAAGCGTTGGATTCGCGGCTTGGCGAGATCAACACGGTTTCGCCGAAGGTTTCGATCATCGTCACCAACTATAATTATGCAGATTATATTCAGGATTGTCTTCATTCGGTCAGTCTGCAAACCTACCCAGACGTTGAGTGCATCATAGTTGACGATCACTCCTCTGACGATTCCGTCGACCGGATAGAACACTTCATCGGTAGTGACATGTCCCACGTTAAATTTTCGCTGCTCACGCACGAGTCAACCCGGGGACAGTACGCGGCATTTCGAACTGGCGTTCAGCAATCAGCCGGCGCGTTCGTGTCATTCTTGGACGCGGACGATCTTTTGCTACCTGATTTTGTCAGTGAGCATGTGCGGGTGCATCTAAGTTGCCCGCCGGTGGCATTCACCAGTTCCAATCAATTCCAGATCGATTCGGAGGGCCAAGTAATCGGCGGTGTTCATCCGGATCTGGAAACCAAAAACACTTATAGAAGCGTGAACACGATCTCGTTGCGGCGATCTTTTTGGGTTTGGGCGACCACCAGCTCGATGATGTTTCGGCGCCCAGTCCTCAATTATGTCTTATCCGCCGCGGATAACGCTTTCAGGAAATGCGCCGACAACTACGTCTGCCATTTTTCGAGTCTCCTGGGCGGATCCATTTTGATTCCCAGGGTATTGGGTTGCTACCGGCGCCATCTGAACAATGCCTTCAGCAACAATCCATTGATCGGAGGCCGGCTACCCACCGGCGACATGCGTAATCATCCGACACATCGCTTGGTCTTGCACCACATCAGCGAGCGATTATTCGAATGTAACCAGCAATTCATTTCGCTATTGGGCGTTGGTGGATTCTTTGATGCTCTGGCGAAGGTGACGCCGTTCACTCGCTTATGGCATAACGGCCGAGCCATCCGCGGCAAGACTCCCATTCGCTTCGGCCAGTCACTCCAGTTTTTTGGGACCTTCGCTCGGCTTAGCCTCAGGGCTATCGTGAGAGCGCTGAAGAGACGCCACCCAAGCTACACAGCGAACGATCTCGAGGGAGTAAAACGTGCCGCAAACGTTACAAGCTACACCGACTATCAGCGTAATCGTCGCGACGCGAAATAGGCAGGAATCGCTAGGTCAGTTTCTCGATGGACTCCGTTCGCTACCCGAACAACCCGCGTGGGAATTGATCGTCGTCGACAATGGCAGCGCCGATGGTACGGAAAGTCTGCTATCGACCGCCGCGGAGGATTTGCCGATCGTCGTCGTCAATGAAAATCTGCCCGGTAAAAGCCGGGCGCTTAATGCGGCACTAACCCACGTTCGAGGCGAAATTCTACTTTTCACTGACGACGATGTTGTTCCGGATCCAAACTGGTTGATGGGATTGCACAAGGCATCATTAGAGCATCCAAGCGCCAATGTCTTTGGCGGTCGAATCCTTCTCAACTATGAGCGTATCCCCAAATGGATTTTGAAATCCTATAATCTAAAAACAATTCTGACGTCGGAACAAGATTTGGGCAGTGACATTCGTTGGTTCGCCAAAGATCAGTATCCGATCGGGCCAAACCTCGCGGTACGGCGACGGGTGATCGATCAGGGTCCATTCTGCTGGCCGGTTAATCTTGGGCCTGGTACGAAGATTCCCGTCGGTGACGAGCGGGCATTTCTTGTGCAACTAAGCTCCCCCGAAGCGCGAGATCGGCTTTATGTTCCGGGCTGTGTCGTTCGACATAATATATGTGGTAGGCAACTCAGTATCATAGATGCCCTTTTACGCTGTTTCCTCGGCGGTTACGCTGCCGGTTTGGTTGGCCGCATATCGGTCCATTCAAACATGAATAATAATAATGAGCGCTCCTTTCGTGTCGCATGGCAGCGACTTCGTGGAGCTTCCGGCACACGCGAATTGATCTGTATGGTAGCCCGGGCAGTCGGTGTAATGGCGGGAACCGTGATTCCATTCGGACGGGTCATCTACGGTTAAAGCATGCTCGTCCTGTTCCTAACTAAACAACAGTATATGGGCAAGGATCTATTGCACGACCGATTCGGCCGCTTTTATGAGTTTCCAAGAATGCTTGCAGGTCAAGGTCATCACGTTCGGGGCATCTGTTTAAAGTACTGGATTGACGAACTCGACTCACCAGTAGCCAGACAATGCTTCGACGGTGTCGAATGGCAGTCGTTCCAACTGGGCTGGAATTGGCCAGCAGCATTTTTACGGTATTTTCGGCGGCTAAGAGAAATAGCTATGGACTTCAAGCCTGAGATCATTATTGGCGCTTCCGATGCCATGCATGTCATGATCGCAGCATCTTTGTCGGCGAGAACCGGCGTTCCTTTGGTGGTCGATCTATACGACAACTTCGAAAGTTATCGGGCCACGCAATTGCCGGGCATTAAAACGGGACTAAAGCGCGGAATTCTGCATGCATCTGCGATTTCAACGGTTTCTTCTAACTTGGCCGAGAAGGTCAAAAATGAGTACCAGGCGCCCGGCATCGTGCGTACGATTACCAACGCCGTTTGTCCAGAAATTTTTCACCCTACCGATAAAACCTTAGCGAGGCGGACACTTCGCTTGCCCGAATCGGGGTTGCTCATAGGCACCGCCGGCGCTTTGCGCACAAACCGTGGGATCAAGACGCTTTTCCAAGCATTTGAGAAGTTGTCCAGCATGAGAAGTAATCTTTATTTGATACTCGCCGGCCGCGTGGACCGCGGTTTGCACATTCCGATCAGCGACAAAATTCGATATTTGGGTGAATTACCACATTCTGACGTAGGGCATTTGTTCAACGCACTCGACGTCGGAGTCGTGTGTAATCGCCAGAGTCAGTTTGCCGAATATGGTTTTCCGCAGAAATTTTACGAAATGATTGCATGTCGGTTACCTGTAGTGGCTGCCGATGTCGGCGTCATGCAGACGCTGCTTGTTGGGTACAAGAACTGTCTATATAGGCCTGAAAGAGAGGATTCTTTAGTCGATACCCTGGAGAAACAGCTAAATAAACCGAATGTCATAGACATATTGGTTCCGACATGGAAAGACCGCGGAGGCGATTTTCACCAATTGCTGGAAGCGGCGTTAAAGAGATCGCATAGGATCAAAGTTAGTGGGTCTAGAAACAGTCTTGTTATCAATTCTTGACTATAACGACATGATCCAGAGGTTGTGATGTTTTATTTGTTCGCCTTTACCTTTGGCGCACTCGTGGGAAGCTTCCTCAACGTCTGTATCTTGAGAATCCCCAATAACGATTCAATTGTTTCGCCGCCGTCCCATTGTCTGAGCTGCAAGATGGCGATTTCATTTTATGACAACGTTCCGCTGATCAGTTACTTGATTCTGCGCGGGCGTTGTCGTGCTTGCGGCGATCGTATCTCACCGCGCTACTTTGTGGTGGAGCTTTTGACGGCTTTGCTTGCCTTGGCGTTATTCGATCGGTTTGGTTTTGGATTTAGTTTTTTTGCGAGTTTTGTATTCGTCGCGGCGCTGATCGTGATTTCTTTCATCGATCTGGATGTCCGGATCGTGCCTGACGTAATCAGTTTGCCCGGGATCATCGTTGGACTCGCGCTATCGGTCGCCGGATATTTTCTTGTTAGCGGCGAATCATCTATCGTTCCTTCGCCGGTCAGCTCGGTGCTCGGCATACTTGCCGGTGGTGGTTTTTTGCTTGCAACAGCGTGGATCTATGAGAAAGTTACAGGCGTGGAAGGAATGGGCGGGGGCGACATCAAATTGCTGGCTATGATTGGCGCGTTTCTCGGTTGGCCGTCGATTCCGATCACTCTATTTTTTGCGTCTTTGGTCGGTTCAGTCGTCGGAATCGCGTGCATGGTTGCGACTGGTGCAGGTCGCAGGCTCGCTTTACCATTCGCCCCGTTCCTTTGCTCTGGGGCTCTCTTGTTTATTTTCTTCGGGGAAGATCTCATTCAATTTTACGTCTCTCCTAGTTGACCCCGCTAAGGTATCTCCGACAAATTTCGTTACCTTTGCGCGCTTTGGCAAGGTAACGGTTTTATTCGGGCGAACTTCTAGGGAGTTTCCATCCCGGATCATGTCAAATCGTGACACTCAAAACCTAGCTTTGAGGCCGGTCGTTTGGTGCGCGAATTGCACTCGGTAGACCGGTTATAGCTAGTAAAATTGCAGGTGAGAGATGAGACGTTCGATCAAACCATGCTAGTTCGTTATTGCAGACAAATTTTAACAGATTGTCGCGGTTTCAGTCTCGGCGAGATGCTGGTCGTAACGGGAATAATCAGCATCCTCACGGCAATCGCGGTGCCGAATTTTGTGTCGATGCAGCCAGGCTTACGGCTAAACGGTGCGAGCCGGGAAGTCTTTGGCAAGCTTATGTGGGCGCGGGCGCAGGCGGTGGAGGAAAATATCACCTATTCGGTCGCCTTTACCAGCAATCACACGCTGCAAATTATTAGAGACGCCAACGCTAATGGCTCTGCTGATGTGGGCGAGTCGACTGAGAACGTCAATATTCAATTAGATTACCCCGACTGTACGTTCTCCGTCACCAGCGGTGATACCACGCCGAATTTCCATGGGCGGGGAACCACTGACGGCCAGACCGTGATCACGATAACAAACACCGCGGGGACGCGTGTGATCACAGTCACGGCGACGGGCAACATCAAGATCACCTGACATGTTTAGATCAATGCAAAATAGCCGGCGCAAACTCCCAGCATCGCAGCAAGGCTTCACCTTGATAGAGGTGCTGGTCGCCACCGTCATTTTGACTATGGGGCTACTAGGTACCGCGGCACTTACGACCGGAGTTATCCGCGGCAACCACTTCAGTAAGAACATCACTTCGGCGACGGCGGCCGCGCAAAGTCAACTAGAGTCGGTCAAAAGCAGCGGTTATACCAACGCGGTTGCGGCGAATTTTCCAAATGACACGGTTACCATGGGTGGCATGACATTCACGCGGTCAACGACCATAACGGCTGGTTCGCCGGCCACTAATATGAAAACCATTTCGGTTACGGTGAACTGGACCGAATCGAACAATACATCCCGATCGGTCACATTACAGACGATACTGGCGGAGTAACTGATGTCCTTTGGCGAGGATCGCAAAACATTGAACAACGGCGGTTACACTCTGATGGAACTGATGGTCGCCATGGTTATCGGCATGATCGTCATGGCATCCGTGGCGACGACTTTTACGACTCAAACGCGTGCCTACAGCGCGCAAGAACAGATCAACCAGATGGAGCAAAACGCCCGTGGTGCCCTCGATATCATGTCACGGGAGCTCAAGATGGCCGGCTACAAGCCTAATGGCGGCTCGGTAACCGGCGTTGTCAGTTATTCGACCACGAGCTTAACGATCCAAGCCGATCTCAACGCCGACGGTGCGGTCAGCCCGAGTGGCAGCGACAACGAGCACATCGCGTACGCCTACGACAGCGCTAACAAAAAAATTACCCGACAGGTCGGTACCGCTCCCGCGGCCACTCTGGCAGAAAATATTTCGGGGTTCACTTTTACTTACTACCAGTCTAGCGGCACTACACTAGCGACTTCCGCAGCCAATATCCGGCGTATCAAGATAGCGATTACGGCCAAAACCGAAAAACCGGATCCCGGTTATCAAACCAACGGCGGCTACCGCACAATGGATTTGTCAGCCACAATTACACCGATCAATTTGGGCCTCTAAGCCTGAGGAGATAACAAGATGAGTGCAATGAAACATCGTCGAACTAAATGGCTCAACCCCGCAAACGGTGAAAAAGGGTATATGCTGGTGGCGGCATTAACTCTCATGACAGGACTGACATTGCTCGGGACCACGGCTTATATTTTATCTTCGACCGATATCAAAGTCGGCGCTAACTTCAAACACTCTCAGCAGGTCTTACAGGTTGCGATGGCGGGAGGCGAGCGGGCGCGCGAGCTGCTACGCCAAGAGAATCTCGCCAGCGGCGACTCGTCCACATTTAACGACGAGCTAAGTAAAGCTACGCGTAAGGGGGCCAATGGTACTCTCGACGGATACAGCGCGACCGCGACCACGGACGATCAGGCGATCGCAACGGGCACGATCGACGGAATCGCATACTCGGCCTATGTGACTAACGATGCTATCGCTCCGGATACGATTTCCAGTGAGACAGACACTAATAAGAAGGTGATGATCACCACTGTCGCGACCAAATCCAGTGATAATTCGAAAGCGGTGGTCCAGACCGTGGTAAGATTATACACAGGGGTATCGAGCCCGGCGACGATTTACTCCAAGGGCGACGTCACAGGTAACGGCTCTTCGCTGACCATCAACGGTAGCGACGAGTGCGGCGTGGAGACCGCGTTGGCGCCAATCTACACCAAGTCGCCTGCAACGACGAATCTGAATGGTAGCCCGACGCTTTCGGGCAGCCCGTCCACACCGCAAACCGGCAGTCTCGATCTTGGAATACAAGCGATGATCGATTCGTTGAAAAGTTCCGCCACGTACACATTAACTGAAGATACGCAGAATGCGAATTATGGTACTTCGACTAGTTATAAAACGGTTTATTCAGATACTAACAACCCGCCGAATGTAAACGGGCTCAAACTCAATAACGTGACCGGCTACGGCCTCTTGTTAATCGAAGGCGATCTCGTTCTTGGCGGTGGCTTTACCTGGTATGGTCCGATACTGGTGACCGGCTCTGTGACCCTGAATGGTGGCGGTGGTGGCATAAATATTCACGGACAAATTCTCTCGGGTACATCCACTCTGACTGACGTTACGATCAATGGTGGTAACGTCATCAATTATAATAGCTGCGATATAAAGAAAGCCTTCGCCACCCAGCCGCTTACCGTGGTCAACTGGAAACAGAACCTCTATTAAAAGGAAACGATTCCTCGAACAACTCGTTTTTTTGTCTGTGAAAAATTAACGGGTCGGAAGGTCTCGAAACAGAGTGTTCTAACGCCGGCCTTTGAGCGCGTCTTCGACACGATCGGCGATGTTGTGGAGTTCGCCGAACTCTGCTAAGAACTCACCTGTTTTGCCGCCGAGCTGCATGGCGCGCTTGAGATCCGCAAGGTCTTTGACGAGTTGATTCAGTTCGGTGGTTAGCATGCCGTCAATATTGTTGGCTCGCTCCTTGATCGATTGAAAGTGTCTGAAGATGGGGTCATTCTCGTCCCGCTTGGCCTGAACCTTTTCCTGATTCTCGGCCAGGTTCTTTTTTGCTTCCCCGCTATCTTTATCTTTATCGTTTGATTCGACCGGCGTTAGCTCGGCCTGCGCGGTCGCTGTCGTGATAAGACGAACCGGTTTCTCCGATTTCTCGACTTTCGACACAAAGGCTTTGTCGACGCCGAAGATCCCGTCGTAGGTCTCGAACAATACCTGCTTGCCGTCCTGCCAATAGCGGCTGGTAATGAACTCATTGCCGTTCTTTAGCTTAATTACGTAGGCGGCATCGGCAACTCCGAGCCAATTAGAACCGACGGCAAAGACCAGAGCGCAAAGCATTTTCTTACGCATCACATCTCCCAACCTAATTCGATCACTATTCTAACATCGAATCGGCTTCACACAAAAGTCCATTTTTGCAGAGCATGGGTCATTTTGTCGCCTCTTGACACCTCCGAGTCCTCGGCAGTATTGTCCGCGAGTCCGGGAGGGAGCCATGAAGATTGTCCGAAAAAATGGTGGCTTCTCGACGATCGAATTGATCGCCGTCATGGCTGTCATGGGCATCGTTGCTGCGATCGCCGCGCCCAACTGGACTTCCCTCCTGCCGAACTACCAGTTGAATAATTCGACGCGACAGGTCCAATCCGAACTTCACAGCATCAAGATGCGCGCCGCCGCGGAAAACATTGGCTTTCAGTTCGCGTATGCGCAAGGGGCGAGCGGCTACACAATTCAACGAGATTCTAAGACCCTGGTGACCAAGCCGCTGGCGGAGGGAACGATTATCATGAAGGAAGGCACGATTTCCTTTTCGCCACGCGGCACAGCGAGCGGAAATAGGGTGCGGCTTCGCAACGCCAATGGTGCATGCAGACATATCGTCGTAAGCCCCACGGGCAGAGTCAGAATATGCACGCCTAACAACTGCGCCGAGGATTGCTGAGATGGTTGCCGGTAGCCAATCTAATCTGAGACAACAGGCGGGCTTTACTTTCAATGAGCTCCTGGTCGCCATGAGCATCGTAGTCTTGGCAGTTATGGGATATTCGCTGAGCAGCGCCAATGTGATTCGGCGGCAAACCATGAGCAGTCATTCAACAGTCGCGATCCATTTGGCCCAAGACAAGATCGAAGAGTTGCAAGCACAACGGACTCTTATAGACGGCGATCTCTGCCCCAACGGCGGCGATCATGGAATCTCGGCGAATGACGCCACACCCGGGTTATTCGATCGTTGTTGGCGGATCGCTCCCTCGTTCCTTGGAGCTAACCTCAAACAAATTGATGTGGTCGTTTCTTGGCAAGATCACGAAACTCATCGAGTAACCCTCTCAACGCTGATTTTTAAAGGTGAATGATCGTGGCTCGGTTATGCAGCAATTTCGGCGTGACATTAATAGAGCAGTTGATGTCATTACTGATCGGGTCAGTGTTGATCACCGCTTTGTACGGCTATTTTCGTGCGGAGCTCTACCGTTTGCTCGTCGTTGAGACGAAAGCCGCTACGCTCGAAGATGCGCGCGGCGCATTGGATATCATGATTCGCGATCTTAAAAACGCAGGTTCGTGGGGAACTGGCAGCGCACCCGTAGAGGTCGGCGGTGCGGATGATCCCAACAACGATGCCGATACGGTTTGCAATCGCGTATACGCAGCAAGCGCCAGCATAATTCACATACAAATGGATCTAAATGGTAACGGTAATTGCGCCGATAACGATCCGCGGGAAAATATTCGCTACGAGTTGACCGGTCCGACCTCGACCTGCGCTGGTCCGACTATAATTCGGCGCAACGGCGATTGCTTGGTAGCCAATGTCGTGCCTGCTACCGCAGGGAAACTATTCAGTTACTACGACGCAAACGGTGTAGACCTCGGCAACATGCCACTTCTCCATGCCATCAAGCGGGTAAAGATCAGCTTTGCCATTCGAGTGAAAAATCCCGACCCGAAAGTTACTGACAACCTAGCGTCGGTTCTGACGAGCAGTGTCGAGTTTCGTAACTAGCAAGGAAGTTATGAGTTTCAACGGCGAGCGGCTATACAATCAGCGGGGCGTGGTTCTTATAAGTTCTCTAGCGCTTCTAACAGTCCTGGTGGTTGTCGGCATCGGCACTGGTGTAATGTTGCAGAATGATTACCGAGTGTTGGCGAATCTTCGGGGCGGCACAGAAGCATTCTATGTTTCCGTGGCCGGGCTGGAATGGAGTAAGCACGAAATCGCCCAAACTGCGAGCTTTCCTCCCGCTCCGGTAAACCAGGCGAAAAATTTTGCTTCTGGCGAGTTCTCCGTTTCGTTTCTTTCTTCCACTGTCATTGGGCCGCTCTCGGCGAAGATAGTTGTTCGCTCCGTCGGGACAATCGGCAGTTCCTCCCATGTTCTCCAAGCCCAGCTGACCAAATCATATGATCTCGCCGATGCGGCTATCGGCGTTAGGGGGAATGCTTCCCGCGTTAATTTCAGCGATAATTCTCTTTTTATTTCTGGAGTCGACCACGATCCGGGCACTAGAAACCCTGTGCCAGGAGCACCAGCACGTCGCGCTGTATCGACCTCCGATGACACACTACGCTCATTGGTAACGCAGGCTCTGGGAGATCCGCCGCAACCAGGTATTCTCGACGACGCAAGTGCCGCCCCGCCCGTTGGGACCAGCAATTTTCTTCCAGCGACTGCCATTAGCCAATTGGCTGCAGGTCTTTGCGGTTCCCCGGATGCCTCGGTAACCTCCGTTACCAATAATGGGACCCTAGTGTTAGAAAACCAAGCCTGGGGGACGCAAGCTTCACCACAGCTTCGCTGTATCGAAGGTCTGCCGATGTCTGGCGACGCGGTTACGCTAAATGGGACTACCAGCGGTGCCGGTATTCTCATTATTAAGGACGCGGACCTGATTTTGACGGGATCATTTCATTGGGAAGGGCTCATCATCATCACCGGCGGGGAAGTCGGTCTCAGGGTGATCGGATCGAGCAGCAAAGAAATATTCGGCGCTATGATCGTCAACGAAACTGCTGGCCCTGAAAGCGCTACGGCAATTCTGGACATTCAGGGCAATCTTCGCCTGTTATTTAGCCGCCAAACCTTAGGCCGCGCTGCCGCCTTGATTCCAACGTCCATTCTGGGGAACACTTATGGAGCTTTGCCGTCGGTCATTTCACAACAATATTGGCGAACTGTCACTCCATAGCATTATTCAAAACACACAATTTACATTGCGCCCATAAGATGCTAAATTGCGAATCTACAACGTTTTGATGGTTGCAAGTAAGGTTTTTGGCATTCCCCCAAACGATGGCAACACCCCCGTAATTGAGGAGCCTTTTCCGTTCTATTGCGATTGAGCTTGGCAGAGGCGTGAGAGGGAGAGAGCATGGACACAAAGAAAACCATTATGGTCGTTGACGATAACCCGGACATTATCACCATCGTCAAGACCATTTTGGAAGGACGGGGCTATAATGTCTTCAGTGCTTCCAGCGGCCCGGAACTCCTCAACATGCTGACGACCCAAAAGCCCGATTTGATAATATTAGATATTATGATGCCTGAAATGGATGGTCTGGAAGTTTTAACCCGGTTAAAGGGCAAGACGGAGACCTCGACGATACCGGTTATCTTGCTTACCGCCAAGGTTCAGTACGAGGATGTTCTCGGCGGCTACAAATTGGGCGCCGACTATTACATCACGAAACCGTTTACCAGTACGCAACTCGTGAACGGCATCAATCTGCTCTTAGGTGAGGGTAAAGCCTAAGCGGAGCTGAATGCCTGGGCAGATTACCTTCTTCGCAGTACCTTAGCTCGGCCCGACTTCGTTGTTTGCATCTTCCGGTCGTTTTCTTCATTCTCGTTATTGATGGTTCGGTTCATTACGTTCGAAGGAGGCGACGGGACCGGCAAGTCCACTCAAATACGCGCCCTTGAGAATTATCTCGTCGGGCGTGCTCACTCCTGCGTAGTGACCCGCGAGCCCGGTGGCACGGTTCTTGGCAATCTTATCCGTAAGATGTTACTGGACGTTGGCAGCCATGAGATCGCCTCGTCGGCGGAACTCTTCTTATACTTGGCCGACAGGGCGCAGCACGTAAGCAAAGTCATCTTGCCCGCAATCAAAGGCGGCAACATCGTGCTATGCGACCGTTTCACGGATTCGACGGTGGCGTATCAGGGGTACGGCCGTGGCATTGATCTATCGCTTTTACGGCAGCTGAACGATATTGCCGATCGTGGGGTTCGCCCGGATCTGACGTTTTTACTCGACTGTCCAGCGCACATTGGATTAGCGCGAACCGCCCGCCGTCAGCGCGCAATGGGCCAGCGTCAAGAGGACCGGTTTGAGCGAGAGAAGATCGAATTTCATGACAAAGTGCGCGTCGGATTTCTCGAAATAGCACGGGCAGAACCCAAGCGGTTTCGCCTCGTCGATGCGACGCGATCAATCGAAGAAGTAACGCTTGAGATCAAGAAAATCATCGATCAGGAAATGCTCTAATGGGTTTCGTCGATATTATCGGGCACCAAAGACAACTGGGGACCTTAAGTTCGGCCATGACCAACGGAAGGCTGCACCACGCATACCTTTTCCTTGGGCCTGAAGGGGTAGGCAAACGGATGGTCGCGATGGCCCTGGCCAAAGCGATCCATTGTGGCGAGTCGGACCAAGATTATTGCGGCCGGTGCGTCAATTGCGCTCGTATAACGGACGGCAACCACCCGGACGTCAGGGTAATAGAACCGCTGGCGGACAAAAAGGAGATCAGCATCCAACAAATCCGCGAGCTCCAGCGCGAGTTGAATTATCACTCCTTTAGCGGCAAGCGGAAGACCGCCATCATCGATCCTGCCATCCTGATGAATACGTCCGCGCAAAACGCATTGCTGAAGACGCTCGAGGAACCCCCCGTGGATTCGCTAATTTTCTTAATCGCTCCCAACGGGGGCGGACTGTTGCCGACGCTTCGCTCGCGCTGCCTGCGACTTTCCTTTGCGCCTCTTCCGAGCGCGCAAGTCGCAATTTTTTTACAATCAAGATATGGGATGAAGGCCCAGGAAGCCGGGTTTGTCGCGGCCATGAGCATGGGTAGTATCGGCGCGGCGGACAGCCTGGACAAGGTTGAGTTAATAGAGAAAAGACGGATTTGGTCGAATATGTTGAGTGCTTTGAAAGGGGAAGATTACCACGGAGCGATGATCGCCGCGGAGGCGCTCGCGGGAAGCCGCGACGAGGCACTTAAATTTCTCAAGTGGGCGCAAACCTGGTATCGGGACCTGTTAATATACAGCGTGACACAAAAATCGGATGGGTTGGTAAATCTGGATATGCTCGGGTCCATCGCACAGCAATCGGCTAAAAGCAGCGTCGGCCACACGCTTTCGGCACTTTCACAGACCGCTGGTGCTGCGGCGTCCATCCAGCGTAATTTGAACCGCCGCATGGTGCTGGAGAAGTTCTTGTTTGGCGCGGTGAGGGGGCGTTGATGGAACCAATTTACATTACAACGCCGCTGTTCTACGTCAATGCCGAGCCACATCTGGGTAGCACGTATACGATGGTGATCACGGATACCCTCGCGAGGTATTACCGCGCGCAAGGGTATGAGACGTTTTACCTCACGGGCACTGACGAACATGGAGACAAGATCGCGCAAGTCGCAGCAGAGGCGAATGTCCCACCGAAAGAGTTTACCGATCGTGTAAGCGCTGCCTTTCGCAGCATCTGGGATGACTGCGGGATCACCTATGACTACTTTATCCGGACCACTGACGCCGATCATATTCGTTTCGTTCAAGAAATCCTGTCTCTGGTGAACGCATCGGGCGATATCTATTTCGGCAAATACGGCGGTCTGTATTGTTTTGGCTGCGAGCGATTTTACACTGAGAAGGAATTGCGCGACGGCAAATGCCCGGACCATTTAGTGAAACCGACCCTGATCGAGGAAGAAAACTATTTCTTTCGTATGGGCAAGTATCAGGACCGCCTCCGAGAACATATCGAAACTCATCCAGATTTCATTCGACCGGAAGGCTATCGAAACGAAGTGCTCGGGATGTTGCGCGAACCGATCGGCGATCTCTGCATCTCTCGGCCCAAGAGCCGGCTTACTTGGGGCATAGAGATTCCCTTCGACGATCGCTATGTCACCTACGTGTGGTTCGATGCCTTGATCAACTATGCCAGCGCGCTAAAGCAAAGAGGCGAGAAATTCTTTCGGAAGTTTTGGCCCGAGGCGCAGCATTTCATCGGAAAGGACATCGTCAAGCCGCATGGCGTGTTCTGGCCAACCATGCTCATGGCGGCGGGCTTGCCGCTATACAAGCACCTCAACGTTCATGGCTTCTGGACGGTCGAAGGTCAGAAGATGTCCAAGAGCCTCGGCAACACCGTTGCGCCGCTCGAAATCAGAGCAAGGTTCGGTATGGATGCGTTTCGTTACTTTTTGCTGCGCGAAAGTGTTTTTGGCCAGGACCCCGACTTCCGTGAGGAAGCTCTTATAACACGGTACAACACCGATCTTGCCAACAACCTTGGCAACCTGGTCAGCCGCGTGCTGGCGATGCAGCAAAAATACTTTTCAGGTGTAGTGCAGCCGCTGGGCGCCGAATGGCCAGCCGAAGACCGTGAGTTGCGGGATAAGTTTGCGCAAGCGGAAAACGACCTCAAGGCCTTTATGGCGGAGCTGCAGTTTCACCGGGCACTGGAGGCGATCTGGTCAGCTCTCGATCACGCCAACCGTTATATCGTTCAGACGGCGCCGTTTACGATGATCAAAGATCCCGCCAGGCAAGCTCGAGTCGGAGAGGTGCTGTACCAATTGCTTGAAGTGGTAAGAACTCTTTCACGTCTGCTTGTGCCGTTTCTACCGGACACGGCAAGAGAGTTGCGCGAGTTGCTCGCTCTTCCCGATGGAAAAGTAACTCTGAACGCGCCCTGGGGACAAGGTTTTCAAGCGGGGCATAAAATCAACGCGCCGAAGGTGTTATTCCCGCGCATCGAAACCGAACCCAAGAAGTAGTTTTCTCTCCGAGTATGCTGATCGACAGCCACGCTCATATTCAGGGCAAGGAATACGCTGGTGAAGTCGGAGCCGTAATCGCGCGCGCCCACGAGGCGGGCGTCGAAAAAATCATCGTCGTCGGCGGCGCCGGCGATATGTCGAGCAATACTGAGGCGGTTGCTCTGGCAGAGTCGTGCGCCGACGTTTATGCAACTGTGGGTATGCATCCACACGACGCTAAAGATGTCGCCGCCGATGAGCTACGAAAAATTCGCGAATTAACTTCACACTCGAAGGTGATCGCGGTGGGAGAAACCGGGCTCGATTACTACTACAATCACTCGCCCCACGATGTTCAGCGCCGAGTTTTCATCCAGTTCATTCACATGGCGCGCGAAACGGGATTGCCGATCGTCGTACACGAACGGGACGCCGCGAACGATGCGGCTGAATTACTTCGCAGCGAGGGAGCGGCAAATATTCGCGGCGTGATTCATTGCTTCACCGGCAATTATGAAGCGGCCTCCGCTTATCTCGATTTGGGATTCTATCTTTCCTTCACCGGCATCATCACGTTTAAAAACGCCGAGCCGTTGAGGGATGTCGTCCGCAAGATGCCGTTAGACAGAATGCTCGTCGAAACCGACTCGCCTTATCTCACGCCGATGCCTCACCGAGGCAAGCGCAACGAGCCGGCCTATGTACGTTTCGTTGCCGATATGGTCGCCAAGGTAAAGACGGTGTCTTTGGAAGAAGTGGCTCGCACGACAACAAGCAACGTCCACGAGCTATTCCGTTTTTGACTTGGGTGCGAGCCACATTTCGTAAAGCGGCACTAGAATCATTCCCGAGTAGCCCAACCACAAACCGACCCACGAAAAGATCAACAGATAGGCAAACGTCGGCGATAG
>DASXSW010000292.1:0-1865 GCA_036505755.1 Binatia bacterium
AACAGTTGGCCGACTTCGGCTCGCTGTCAATTGCCGGTAGTGGTTCAGTTAGCTCAAGATCTCTCACTTCGTTCGAGATGACAGATTAATTGGTTTGCTGTCATTCCGAGCGGAAGCGAGGAATCTTTCTCGACCTGAAAATGCGTAGCGCACTCTAACTGAACCACTACCCAATTGCCGGCCGGGTTGACTTCCCAGTCTATGATGGTACTATTGAAGTATCTTCTTCAGTATACGGCCTTCTGATAGAGGACATTAAAAGTTTGAAGGCCCCTGTCAGTCTCTATCCTTGCGAACAGATACTAAAGGAAAATCCGATCAGAGCGCGGTTGAGCAGTTGAGCCCCATGTTCGGCGCCCATTAGCAGTTCATTTCTCAGGGTCAAAGACATTAACATTCTCTTATAGGAGGAGAACATGGGTAGTAAATTATATGTCGGCGGTCTGCCATATTCCGTAACGGGTGACCGGCTGCACGAAATCTTTTCGGAGCATGGGACCGTGGAATCGGCCAATGTGATCTCCGACAAATTCACCGGTCAATCGCGAGGTTTCGGCTTCGTGGAGATGAGCTCGGGAAGCGAGGCGCAAAAGGCCATCGACAGCCTGAACGGCACGCAGCTGGACGGGCGCACGTTGACCGTCAACGAAGCCAAGCCGATGGCGAAGCGCGATAACTTCGGCGGCGGCGGTGGTGGAGGCCGTGGTAATCGTAGCGGCGGTGGCGGCGGACGTAACCGCTGGTAGTTTTTTCGTCAGCGAATTAACGGCAAAAAGGGCAACCCATCGGGTTGCCCTTTTTTTGTGATTGAGGAGAAATTTCACCCGGACGCATTCCCATGGAAAGATTTTTCGCCACCTGTCCGCGCGGCCTGGAGCCGGTCTTGGCCGCGGAACTGCGTCAACTCCAAGCGGAAAAAATTCGTGCCGTCGGCGGTGGCGTCGAATTCAGCGGTGATTTTTTTCTCTGCTATCGGGCCAATCTCGAAAGCCGCATCGCCAGCCGCGTTCTGTGGCAGCTGGCAACCGACGATTACCGCAACGAAGACGATATCTATCGCACCGCTTTCGCACTGCCGTGGACAGATTGGTTTGAACCGGCACACACCATCCGGGTCGATGTCTCGGCGACCAAAAGTCCGCTCACCAGTGTCAATTTCGTTACTCTCAAAATCAAAGACGCGGTGTGTGACAAAATTCGCCGGCTCTCCGGCCGACGCCCGAGCGTGAACACCCGCGAGCCGGATATTCCGATCCAGGGCCATCTGACGGATCGCGATTTTACGCTTTATCTCGACACTACAGGGGAGCCGTTGTTCAAGCGCGGCATGCGCATGGCCACAGGTGAAGCGCCGCTCAGGGAAAACCTCGCCGCCGGAATTCTTCGGCTCGCCGGCTGGGTTCCGGGTACTCCGCTGCTCGACCCCATGTGCGGCAGCGGCACGATCCTGCTGGAAGCAGCGCACATGGCCATCGATATCGCGCCCGGATTGGGACGCCACTTTGCGTTCGAGAAATTCAAAAATTTCGATGGGCGTCGCTGGCGCGAATTGCTGCAACGAAGCGTGTCTCAACAAAACCCAAAAATATCACAGGCGATTTACGGCAGTGATCTTTCCGGCGATGTATTGAAAGCAGCGCGCGCTAATCTGATGGCGGCAGGTGTGGAAAAAATCGTCAGCCTCAAGCGAGCCAACGTGCTGGAAATTGCTGCGCCGGCGAAGGAAGGTATCATCGTTACCAACCCGCCGTACGGCGTGCGCCTCGGCGAGCAGCAGACGCTCGCGGAATTCTATCCAAAGCTCGGCGACGTCTTGAAGAAACGATTCAGCGGCTGGCGCGCCTATCTTCTCAGCGCCGACATGC
>DASXSW010000293.1:0-13364 GCA_036505755.1 Binatia bacterium
TTTCCCGCGCTCACGCGGAAGAGAGCCATCAGGCGTTGGAGGCTATCGGCCTGGGAAGACATTTCTTCCGCAGTACTGGAGAGTTCTTCAGCAGCAGAAGCATTTCTTTGCGTGACTTGGTCGACTTGAGTCATCGCGCGATTGACCTGAGCCACACCAGCCGCTTGTTCTCTCGAAGCGGTCGCCACTTCCTGAACGAGCTCCGACGTCTTTCGAATAGCGGGAACTAAGTCCTTTAGAAGTTCACCGGAGCGTTCGGCAACTCGCACACTGGTCGCCGTCAACGAGCTTATTTCTTGAGCCGCAGTTTGGCTGCGTTCCGCGAGTTTTCTAACTTCGCTAGCGACGACCGCAAACCCTTTGCCGTGTTCACCTGCTCGAGCGGCCTCGATAGCGGCATTGAGTGCGAGTAGGTTGGTCTGGTAGGCGATCTCCTCGATGATCGAGATTTTCTGCGCGATGGTTTTCATGGCATCGACGGATTCGGCCACAGCTTTGCCGGATTCCTCCACGTCTCGGACGCCTTTACCAGCCATATGTTCCATCTGACGGGTGTTTTCAGCGTTTTGCGTGATCGAGGCATGCATTTGTTCCAGGCTGGAGCTGGTTTCTTGTACCGAGGCTGCTTGTTCGCTGGTTCCCTGCGATAATTCTTGTGCCGATGATGAAACTTGCGTTGCCGCGGCCGAAACAGCGTTAGTCGACTCGCGCACCTGGACGATGATGACGGATAATTTGTCAATAAATTGGTTGAACGACTGGGCCATCAAGCCGATCTCGTTGCGCGAGACATCTTCGATTCGTTTAGTCAGATCGCCTTCACCGTGCGCGATGTCGCGCAATCCACTCTCTACTTGATGAAGCGGTCTTGACACTTCACGGCGTACCAAGGCTGTGATCACCAAGAATAGAAGAAGTAGGCCAAGTCCCTCGCGAATAATGAGACGTGCCGAATACCGGCTCAGGGCTTCGTCGACGGACTCAGTGGACAAAGACAATTTAATCGTTCCGACCGGCTCAGGGCCGTACTTTACATTGCGCGTTGCCGTAACCGTCTTGCCGGCGCCATCGGTCGATCCTTTTGCTGCAATGATTTTTCCAGAAGCATCTCGAACTTCGACAAAGCGAATCATGCGGTCGCTGCTGAAGCCGCTAACGAGAGTGTTAACGTTATCCCGGTTGAAAGTGAACAGAGAGCTCGCCACATTGGCCGCGAACAGATCAGCAAGACGAACCGCCTGTTCCTCGAGGCGATAAAGCAGTGACTGCCGCTCGAACTCTCCGCTGACGAATGTCGCCAGGAATGAGATGATCACCAGGGTCATGCCGGTCACGCAACTAAAGCGAAAAGTGAGACGAGTGTGCCACGCCCCGCCAAGCTGTGTTGAGAGGAAATTTTTCATTGGGTGCAAGTCCAATTCATCATTATCGGACCGGTACGGCGCCTTGGGACCCGATGACCTTACGACCGTCTGATGTGGCAATGAATTCAACAAACCGCTTGGTCAGTCCTTGGGGTTCGCCAAGAGTGACCATGCCGCGCTCGCTAAAAAACCGATACTTCTCGTTACGCGCGGTTTCGACTGTCGGATTCACGCCGTTGATGGCAACCGCTTTGATGTTCTCATGGTCTCTAAAATTAGACCCCAAGTTGGTAATTCCGATCGTGCCGGGCCGCCTTTCGAGGGCATCCAAGACTTCATTCCCCCGCAAAAGCGGGATCGCGTCACTGGTGATCACCAGGTCTTTAAAACACGCCATCTTGTTGCGGAAGGCTTCCGTGTTGTTGTCGTCACGCTTGCGGGTGAGAACCACGATCTTCGCCTCGTTACCGCCGACCTCTTTCCACGATTTGATTTTGCCGCCGAAAATATCGCAGATTTGGCCGTCGCTCAGATTGGAGATCGGTATGGATTTGTGAAAAACCACGCCGGCCATCGAGCGCGCCACCGGGAAATAGACCAGTTTCCCCTTCTCGTTCGAATGAAGCGGGCGTGAAATTAGACCGATATGGAAACGGCCGGCGCGGACTCCTTCGAGACCGCCTTCGGTGCTCATCGATTCCGGTCGAACCTCCACGTTGTCGCCGGGATTCTTCGCCATATATAGCTTGGCTAGATCGGCAATCTCCTCGTTCAAACTGCCGGAACCGCCGATGATGATCTTCTCTTCGGCGGGGGCGAAAGAGACGCTGAGAAGCAGCGCCAGGATTGCGACGACTTGTGTCTTCATGTTCATCTTTCTCCCTTCTGCGTTCACAATTCTCCCAAGCTTTCCAATTATGTAATGCGTCGTGGCTGTACCCTAGCGCCGAGATCGTCAGCCGCTGGCGCGCGCCGTGCACTCTGCGGCAAACCGAGGCACTTTGGAGAAATTTCGTGGAATTGGCTCACACAGTCGTGTGCCCGGATGCTCAATTTGGCTGGAATGAGCAAGTTCCGTTCCTGCGATAGATAAACGGTGCGTGCTAGTGACGCTTCGGTTCCCGAAAGGTCGTCTCTTTGGATACGATGGCAGTTCGCGGAATTGCAGTATTTCAGTCGTCAAGCGAGCCTATCTGTTTTGTCGATGCGGGGGAAGCTGAGGCGAGTCCTTAGGATCAATCGTAAGACACAGTGGTCGCTCGCTATTCAGTCATTTCTTGGACCAGTCCGACATCAAGCTTTTAGCTGATCGAAAGGGTTCACTCGATCACATCACGGTCGGTCGTACGCCAACCCTCGTTTACTCCCAATGTTTGAATTCTCATCTTCACCATTGGCGTTTGGCGGTCTATCCAGCGGCTTCAGCAATCCAGCCCGTGTTCGTTCGTGACGAACCCCGCGATCAGCTTCATGCTTGGCGACGGAAGCGGGCGGCGCCGGGTAGGCTATCGCTGGCAGTCGCGGCAACCAGAGTCCCGGATAACTGCCGCTGCCCTTGTGATATTCGGGTATTGCGATCCTGTGATTGACTCACAGTTCTCTTCGTAACGGGGATGCTTTGGCTCGATTGCTCGTTGTCGGATGAAAGGCTCCTTGACGTACGCCGTCTCTATCATGATCCGACATCTCACGCATCGATGATGGCACTCCCTGAGTGTCACGCGGTCTTTGTCTGGCCGACTCGGCTCTTGGATTTTGCACGTGATCGGCGCCGGCGCGGTTTTGACTCGCTCCTTTGACCTGGATCAGACTCATGAGTTGTTGGAGGTGCTCGGCTTGCGCAGCCATCTCATTGGCAGTGCTGGAAAGTTCTTCCGCGGCGGCAGCGTTTCGCTGTGTTACTTGGTCGACTTGGTTCATCGCCCGGTTGACTTGCGAAACCCCAGCCGACTGTTCCCTGGAGGCAGTGGCGACCTCCTGGACTAATTCCGCGGTTCTTTTAATGGCCGGGACCAATTCCCCGAGCATGTGGCCGGCTCTCTCAGCCACTCTCACGCTGGATGAAGCCACACTGCTAATTTCCTGGGCGGCGGTCTGGCTGCGTTCGGCGAGTTTTCTCACTTCGGTGGCGACCACGGCAAACCCTTTGCCATGCTCTCCGGCTCTCGCCGCTTCAATGGCGGCGTTGAGGGCGAGCAGGTTGGTCTGGTAGGCGATATCTTCGACGATAGAGATTTTCTCGGCGATGGTTTTCATGGCATCGACGGACTCGGCGACGGCTTTGCCGCTTTCCTCCATTTCTTTGGCGCCTTTGAGAGCCATGTGTTCCATCTGCCGGCTGTTGTCGGCGTTTTGTGTGATGGAGGCGTGCATCTCTTGTAAACTGGACGTGGTTTGTTGGACAGACGCAGCTTGCTCGCTCGTACCACGCGATAACAACTCTGCCGAAGACGACACCTGAGTAGAGGCCGTAGAGACGGCATCGGTCACTGATCGAACCTGGCCGATGATTTGGCTCAGTGTCTCGATAAATTGATTGAAGGACCGGGCGATGTCTCCGATCTCATCGCGGCGGTCCCCGGCTTCATCCCAACGAATAAGCCCGGAGTTGCCGATATTGATATCTCGGAGTTTGGCGGTGAATCTTTCTAGAGGATGGGCGATGTTCCAGGCCAGATAAAAACCGAGAAATATTCCGGCTCCTATGAGAACGCCGCCAAGCGCCAATGGCAGTGTAAGTGTCGCTGCATCGGAGGATGTGGCGGGGGCCGCGCTATACACGAGCGCGCCGAACGTGATGTAACCGGCCGTGAATACACCGCAGAGAAGCGCAAGTTTTTCTCTCATCTTTAGATGTCTCATTGTTCTGAGCATAAGGATCTCCTGAAAAGCATGAGCCGCGCGTCCGCTTCAACCGCCATAATGTGCGCTGCGCGACTTCTTAGCCGGCTCCCGAAACGAGGTGCGGCTGCGCGGCGCCCAGCGATACGGGGTTAATCATATCGCTGGCGGAAAGCACTTTATCAATGTCCAAGATAAGCACAAACTTGGCTCCTGCCTTGCCCATGCCTCGCAAAAAATCCGTGTTCACGTGAGTGCCGAAGGGTGGAGCGGGTAGGATGTCATCGCTAAATAATTCAACGACTTCACTCACGGAATCAGCCGTAATCCCCATAACGGTTGGTTCCGCCCCAAAGTTTAATTCGACAATGACGATGCATGTGCGATCAGTCACCGGACTGGTGGGAAGACCGAACTTCACCGCGAGGTCGACAACCGGCACGACGCTGCCGCGTAAGTTGATCACGCCACGGATGGATGGAGGCGTTTGCGGAACTGTGGTGAGAGTACCGTAAGTGATGATTTCCTTCACTCGTAGAATGCCCACGGCGTACTCTTCGCCGGCTATGTGAAAGGTCAAGTACTGAGTCTGATCCGTGGTATTGTGCCCTTCGTTCATAACAGTTTCTCCCTTAGTGGTACCTTACCGGAGTGGGACCATCCCTGCGGGTTGTCAAAAATCCTTGGGATTTATTTTCCGACCCGCCCAACTCTCCATGTGCTCGGATCACTTCGCGCATCAATCCGGGAACATCCAGAATCAACGCCACACGACCATTGCCGAGAATGGCAGAGCCGGCGATGGCGGAGAGTTCCTGAAAACGTTTTCCTAGCGGTTTTATGACTGTCTGGCGGGCGCCGTAAAGCTTGTCCACGGCGAGGCCGGCTTTGACTCGACCGACTTGGATGACGACGATATTTTCGCGCGCCGGACGTGGGCTCGTTAGCTCAAACCAGTCGCGCAGGCGAATGTACGGTAGCGGGTAGCCGCGCAGATTGATCACCCCACGGCTGCTGTTGTTGTGGCGCTCTTCGGCGGGCAATTCGATGCACTCGAGAACGGCGTGCAGCGGTAGGACATAGGTCTCGTCACCGATGCCGACCCCGAAACCTTCGATAATTGCGAGAGTCAACGGCAAGCGGATGGTAATCGACGTGCCGTTGTCAGGGCGGCTGGTGACGCCGACCGTACCACGTAAAGTCTCAATATTTCGCCGCACCACGTCCATGCCGACGCCGCGCCCAGATAAATCCGTGATCTTTTCCGCAGTGGAGAAGCCTGGTTCGAAAATAAAGTTGAAGAGTTCCTGATCGGAAAGCTGCTCAGGGTCTGCAACGACTCCCATAGATCGCACGCGCGCGGCGATCCGGTTGCGATTTATGCCGGCGCCATCGTCGATAAGTTCAATGACAATGCTGGCGCCGTCCTGAAGTGCCTTGAGCGTGATTGACCCACAAGGATCTTTCCCTTTGGTGCGGCGTACCTCCGGCGCTTCTATGCCATGATCCAAGGCGTTTCTGATCATATGCGTGACCGGATCCTTGAGCTTTTCCACCATGCTTAAATCGATCTCAACGTCGTCTCCCTCAATCTGCAAACGAGCGACTTTGCCGCTCGCCTGAGCGACGTCGCGCACGGTGCGGATGTACTGGCGGAAGATCGGCCCGACCGGCACCATGCGGGCTTTCATGATTTGTTCTTGAAGATCCAAAGAAAGGCGCTCGAGCTGTCCATGGGCTTCCAATGCTTCATCGATTTGGTGCGTCGGCGTTTCCAACGCTTGACGCAGCCGGCCGTGTGCCACGGCGATCTCGCCGGCCAGGTTGAGCATGCCGTCAAGCTTTTGAATGTCGACTCGGACAGTATCGGCGCGCTCCACCAACGCTTGGAAGTCTTCGCGGCGCCGGCGGACTGGCTGTTGGCTCGGCTTAGTATCCTGTGGCGTGGGAGGCCGTTGCTTTTCGGCTGGGGGCGCGTTTTTGTTAATTAGCTGCGCCAGCAGCGCTTGGTGTTCCGGACCGATCTCTTTCGCGCCAGCGATGGCGTCAGGGATCATTTGCCGAAGCGCATCCACCGAGCGCAGCAGTAATGTGATGGTTTCTTTGGTGACGGACACGACACGATTGCGTAGCTGTTGGAGCAGCTCCTCGAAGGCGTGTGCGAATTCCGAAACTTTGGGAAATCCCAGGCCCGCGGCATTGCCTTTGATCGTGTGCGCGCCACGAAAGATCGCTTCGAGAAATTTCTGGTCTTCGGGATACGTTTCGAGGCCGATCAGTGACTCTTCCATCCGAACCAGGTGTTCTTCCGATTCGGCCACATAGGTTTTCAGTATCGCCTGGAAATCGACGTCCATTTGGGTTCTACAATTGCTTGATCCACGCCGAGCCGTTGTCGGTATGGAAAATCAACTTCCGGCCCCGGTCGCCGCCGACATCATGCCCGACGATCGGAATATCGGCGGCCTGCAAAACTTCCCGGGCTATTTGCACGTTCTTCGTGCCCAGGTGATTTTCTCGGCTGCGAAATGCCTCCAAGACGCACGCGCCGCCGAACAACTTTGCGCGCAAGCGCATCTGCTCGGCGCCAAGCCCCAGTATCTCTTCGATCAGTTCACGCACGGCGTGGTTGCCAAACCGCAACGACGCTTGATCGTCGCCGACGTCCATGGGCAGTAGAAAATGATTGATGCCGCCGATTTCCGTCAACGGGTCCCAAAGACATACGGATACGCACGATCCGAGAATCGTGGTCACGGCGTAGCTCTCGGATGCAACAAAGAGCTGGCCGGGGTGCAAATAAAATTTTGACCGGTCACCGGAGCACGGCGCGGTCGCCGATTCGCCGTTGATGGATTGTTTTGGCACAGGAGTTCTTGCCGCTGAATTCGATAGTCGATACAATTCTCACTCCCCGAGCAGGTTTTTGACCTTAGCGACTAATTCGAGACTATCAATCGGTTTGATGATGTAGTCACTACAACCGCTCTCGTAGCCGGTTTCCATGCTTTCCGCCTCCGCCTTGCTGGTTACCATGACAATCGGTACACCCCGGGTTTGCACGTTCTCACGGATGTGCCTGACCGCGTCAAAACCATTCATTTTCGGCATGACGACGTCCATCAAGATGAGATCGGGCCTGGTTTCTAGGGCTTTAGCTACGCCTTCTTCTCCATTCCGCGCCATAACGAGCTCGTAACAGCTCTTCTCCAGGATCATCTGCTCCATTTGCAAGATGGTCTCTGAATCATCCACGAGCAAGATTTTTCTGGGTGCCATCGTTTTGCCTCTTTCTCACGTGTCTTGGGATCCTGACTCATACATAACGTAGCGGCCGTCTAGCCGATCACGCGCGGTCGAACCCTAAGCGGAAATGACACGAGCAAGATATTTGCCATCAACGTAACTATTGGAAAAAAGGCAAGACCTTAGATGAAAGGATGGACAAACGGCGTCGTTGAAGAACAAAGGTGTACGGGGACGTCCGCGCTTTGTGCCTCGCTGCATAAAACGGTTCACAATTTACCCGACGGCGACGCCATTTCATTGACGGCATGATAGAAGCATCGACAACGACGAATTTGTTTTCAAACCATACCTGTCGGCAGGGGGCGCGTACGACGTGGCTCATGGGAGGCGAGTCGAGCACGTCCGCGAACTGGAAGCCGGGCGAGAGATGAAAATCACGAATGGGATTGACGGCTCGTTGAACTGACGCTGCCACTCCTGTTTCTCAAAGTAGTTTCTCAAAGTATTGGCACAAAGTACAAAAGGTAACACGGTCAGGTTCCGTTTTTGTTGATGTTTGTCGATGAACTAATGGGCTTTTGCCAGCTGCGAAACTATCGTTCTTGGGTGCTGGGCTCATTTTTCCGTCCGTGACTGCTTTCAGTCCTAACTTGTCCAAATATGGCCAGAGCGGTGCTCTTACTCTCGGTGAAATTTCATCTACCCTTTGGTTTTTATTAGGATTTATTCATATGCACCCGTGGCATGCATTTGGCTTTTACAGGGCCGTTGAACTCAAGCCCAAGGCCTAGATTCGGCAAATTTGCCGACGGCGAGGAGCGATCCTGTGACCGACAGCGAGAACGAAAAGGCGTCTAGCAGCGATACCAATAACCTCGGAGCCGGGAAGGATGTTTTGTTTGGCTGGTTAGTCGGGCGAGCCGCGGCTGATCTCGGCCTCGCGCAGGCTTTGGCGGCTAGCGAAGCGCAGCGGGCGGAGCAATTCAAACGATTAGAGGATACTTTGCTCGCCCAGATCCGTCAGCTTCAGCAACAGCTAACCTCCGGCCCGAATTTCGACGCACAGGTCCCGGAGCTGAATGAGTTGAAAGCGCATATGCAGAGCTTTGCCGAGCGACTGAACGGGGTCGAATCCGTCTCCCAGCAAAGCACGCAGATGCGCGAGTTGGTCAAGTCGGAAATGGCGAGGTTGCATTCACAACTGGGTGAGCGGGAAAGCTTATTGGAAACGCAGCGCTCGCGATATGACAAGCTGGAAGCAAGCATCGGCGCAAAAATAGGAGAGCTCGAGCAAATGATCGGTACGAAGTCCAAGAGCTTCGATGCCGCCAGGGACGAACTAGAACACATCAGACGGGAGCTAGGCGCTATCACGAACCGCATTACCCAGGCGGAGCTTGCTACGCAGCAAGCGCAGATGCAAGCAGACAGTGACGTCGAGCACGCTGAAGAACATGTCGCCACTCTCGTGACGAGCGAATGCGCTGCGCTCAAAGCCGAGCTGTTGGCGAGGTTAGATCAGCCATCACTGGACTTAACCGTTAAGCGCCTCGAAGAAACATTTCAGAAACGCCTCGACGACTTGCACCACCAGCTAGGGCAAAACCTTTCTCGGGTCGATGCCGAAGTCCACGGGCTCCAAACCCAGGTGCGAAGCCTCACACAGCGGGTGGAATCCTTGCCATCCGTGACTGCTGCAGCCGTCGACCTTGATGTCGAGCGATTGCGTTGGAACAGGGACGTTGACGAGCGCGTCACCGCTAGAATCGAAGAACTTGGCAATGAGATTCAGGACAAGCTGGAGAGCTTTGGCAGTATCAAAATCGAGAACGAACACTTTTTGACAGAAACCAGCGCACTCGCGCATCGAATGGCGCAGAACGAACAAGCGACGCAGCAAATGGCCACGGACCTCGGTATGGAATTGAGCGCGATCAAGGCGGCATTGAACCAACAACAAATGCAGCAACAAGCCACGGAGGCGGTCCTAAAGAGCTTCGAAGATACGGTGCTGACGAAAAGCCGGGAAGTTCGGGATTATTTCCTGCAAGGACAAAATAATCTGCAAAACCACGAGGCCCAATTCACCGAGTACAAGACTGACCTGCAACGACTCACACAACGTTTCGCCGAAATCGAATCGATGGCCCATCGGACCCACGCGCTCATGGTCAACGAAAGCGAGCAGGCTACACAGGTACAAGCGGGGTTCAGAACGGAACTCGCTGGACTACGGACACAACTGAGTGAAAGACAATCGATGGATGCCGTCATTCAGAGCGTCGAAGACAATCTAACCGTGAAGCTCCGAGAACTTCAAAACCAGTTCGCACAGAAAATGCTCGTAGCCGACCGCCGCGATGCGGAGTTTAGAGAAATCAAAGCGCAACTTGAAACCTTGGCTCAAAGAATGACGCAGGCTGGAGCCACGCCGTCAACCCAAGCATCGGCTGCGAATCGAATAAAAGATAGTACGGTGTTTCCCGTCGATATCGATGCGCTCAGGGCGAAACCGGAGGACCGTCTGGGCATAACAAGTTCGAAGACGGAAATCGCACCGCACAGGACACGGGAAATGAGCCAGGAGCACGCCGAACCCAGGGATAGTTTGCTCGACGGCGGGAAGCATCAGCTCACACAGCTGCAGGAACGGATGTCGGCGGATATCGAGCGGGCAAGGGCCGAGCTACGAGAAAAAAGTGGACGCTGGAAGGTGCGACGCTAATCAATTCGCCACGCATTTGATGAAACACTAACAGACAGTTGACGACCCGATTCCTACAAGAGTCGATCCTAGTAGAATTTCGCTCGGCGAAGATCAACACCGAAGCGCAAAGGCAAGCGCCGCGCGACCGGTAATCGATCGGCGATCTTGTGAGCGGACAGTTTTTCTAATAGTTTCAGATATGGCCGGGAAACGCATACCGACGGGAATTCCCGAACTCGACATTTTGATTGAGGGCGGGCTCAGAGCGGGTAAAACTTATCTCGTCGTTGGCGAGCCCGGAACGGGGAAAACCGTTTTTGGTTTACAGTTCTTGGTGAACGGTCTCATGGAAAAGGAAAAAGGACTCTACGTCGCCATCGACGAAAAACCCGCCGACGTGGTTGAGCAAGCCGCTTCGTTAGGCTGGGACCTCACGCCTTTTATCGAGTCGAAGGAATTTCTGATTCTCGATGCTTCCGCTTATTTCAATACGCGCGTAACCGATGGCCAAGGAAGAAACGTCGATGTCCAGCGAGTGGTCGCCGATCTAAATAACTACATTGCGCGGATGGGAGCCTCACGGGTGGTCATCGATCCGGTCGGGCCACTGCTTTTTAACCGCGACTCAACATCGCGGGTTCTCGACCAGGTGCGGATGCTGTTCTATGGGCTCCAGGCTAATACGAATGCGACAAATTTGCTGACCACCTACTCCGTGGAGAGAAACGTGCGGGGCATTGAAGAGTACCTCGTCGCGGGGACGATTGTTCTCGAAATGGCGCTCGCCAATAGCCGTTTTGTTCGCACATTGACGATCGAAAAAATGCGGAGTACCGCGCTGACCCCGGCGCAATATCTATTCACTATCGTTCCCGATCGAGGCATAGTGTTGCAGGGTTTGGCTGAATCTCCAACATAATCGTACCGCCATATTATCGGTCACGAAAAACCTCCACATAGACGGCCGTTCCATAGGCTAATACCTCAGTGACGCCAGGGGCAACTTCGGTCGCGTCGTAGCGCACGGCAATGATTGCATTGGCGCCGAGCTGAGAAGCGTGCTCGACCATCAGGCGATGCGCGTCTTGCCGAGCTTTCTCGCACAGTTCAGTGTAAAGAGTGATGTTGCCGCCCAGCAGCGTCTGCAAACTAGCGCCGATACTGCCGACAATACTGCGCGAACGAACGACAATGCCGCGCACCACACCTAGGTTTCTGGTAACACGGTAGCCGGATAGCTCGCCAGCCGTGGTGATCAGTTTCGCATCGACCATTTCGCTCTATGCTCCGCCCATTACCTTGCCGATGCAGGTTGGTTAAATCTCAACTAGCGCAGCGGCAATGGCTCGCTGCCGGCAAGTTTGTTGAAAAGCGCGATGACCTCGGACTCGCGTGGGATGTCCTTGATCGCTTTCTCTTGCGCTTCCGGCAACAGCGGCGTGGCGTCGTCCGCGGAAAGCTTCTTGAACTCTCTGAGAAAAGCCGGGTCTTTGAAAGTCTTGCGCATCGCGTCGCGATAAATGTTAACAATTTCTGTCGGCGTCCCGGGAGGCAAAATATAGGGCGACCCGACTAAACGAAATGTGCGGAACATCGTCATGATCTTTCGTTCCCTGTCGGCTCTGGCGAAAGATTCAAGTTCCGGCAACTTATTGAATGCTGGATGCGGATGGCGATCTTCTTTCGGTATCTGAACGATCGCATGATAGTGCATCAGTTTCTTTTCGACATGCTCCGGCGATCTTTGCAAAATTGTGTCCGGGATGTTAGCGCGACCGTCTACCTCGCCGCGCTCCATTGCTAGATCAATCTCAGGGCCGGAATAACCTGTTACGAACCTGGGATCCTTAAGACCAATCAACCAGGAAAACAGTCTGCCATTGATATAGATGTCATGTCCAACCGTTTGAGCGCCGATGCGCAGGCCTGGGCGCGCGCGCAGTTTTTCTAAAGTATCCATCCCCACCTTTGCGTTCGTGCCAAAAACATATTGGGCCGTGCTGTTAGATGCACCGAGATAAATCAACTTATCCATATCGTACTCGACGCCAGTCGAGCTCAACACCGCGTTGGCAACTAGCCCCGAACCGACGTTGCCGAATATCAGACCGTCCGGCTTGGCGTTACGGTAGATGTAGTTAGTCGCTTTCCTGCCCCCTCCGCCGGGCATAAATTGCGTAACGATGACCGGTTCGCCGGGAATGTATTTTTTGATAAATGGAATCGCCGCTTGCACGCGGAGGGCACCAGTGCCGCCCGGCTCACGTCCTTGTATTAGCAGGATCGTTTTACCTTGGAAGTACGGCGTGGATTGCGCGAAAAGTGGCGCTGCCGCCAGTGTTACGATAAAAACCGCTAGGCTTATGAACGATAGTTGTCTTGTCATTTTGCCCCCGCGAGAAATCGCGTGGTAGTCCATTACCGGCTCCGATTTGCTGCGTCAAGGCTGTGGAGCGTGAAACCTCGGGGTGTCACCAGCCCCTCTTGGTAAATCTAGCAATTGCGCGTCTATCCTTTTTCGACGGTCGCCCTGATGAGTCGAATTCCAGCGGGTGTTCGAGTTTCAGTTGGGCGATGGCGGTTTCGCGTTTGCGCGCGCTTTCTTCGGTTTCCTCATAGAGTCTTTGTGCTTGAGCTGCTGGTCCACGTGAACGCGAGATGTTCTTGACGATGATTGTCCATTCGTACGGACCCCGACGGATACTGACGGTTTCGCCAATCCGGACAACTCGGCCAGGTTTTGCCCGGTTGCCGTTGACATTAACTTTACCGCCGGTGATGGCTTCCGCAGCGAGCGGCCGAGTTTTGAAAAAGCGAGCGGCCCAAAGCCATTTATCAAGTCTGATCTCCGTGCCGATGTCTGTGGCGCTCATGGATAAGAACGAGTCGCTGATTTTCAGGGCCACGAAAAGCTCGGTAGAGTGTTGTTTTGTAACAACTTGTAATCGGTCAAATCCACCTGTAGAGGAGTGACGGAAATGTATCCTTCATGGACCGTCTGACAATCGGTTCCGTCGTCGTTGGAAAATCCAAGATCGTCGCCGCCGATCCAGTAATATTTGACGCCGCGTGGATCGACTCTCTCGACAATATTTTCGCTGTAATGACGTTTGCCCATGCGTGTCACGCGCCACCCTTTCAGGTCGCGTTTGGGAATCGGCGGGACGTTCACGTTGAGAAGAGTTTTCGGCGGGATATCCCTT
>DASXSW010000294.1:0-3586 GCA_036505755.1 Binatia bacterium
CATGTGCTGGAATTGGACGGCAAGCGGCACAGTGCTAAGGTCGAAGCGAAAATTGAACGCGACTATGACCGCATGGACGTGCCTGAGAGCGCACCCATTGTCAAACTCGTGCACGCCGCGGCGAGAAGTCTGAAACTGGAAGTGAAAACGCTCGCCACCGGCGGCGGCTGCGACGCCAATGTGCTCAATCAGAAGGGTCTGGTGGTCGCCAATCTTTCCACCGGCATGCGCGATATTCATACGGTCAAGGAGTGGCTCGATCTGAGGGACCTTAATCAATCGGCGCAAATGGTGCTGGAGATTGTCAAGCTTAACACCGCTGGGAGAATATCGTGAGCGTGAATCGTGGTGAGCCAGGCGTGACGCCACTTACTCTTTACTCTTAACGTGCAACGCAAGGTTGAAAACACGCGAACGTAGAAGACAGTATTTCGCAAGATTACAATTCTCGACCGTAAGTGAAAGCTATGCAGGCAGAGGAAATCGGACTGCTCCTCAAACAGGAGCGCGGCCAATTTCTCGATTTTGTCAGCGCGCACGAATATCGCCGCGGCGCCGGGCAAAAAAAGCGTGAAGAAGATCTTGCCCGTGAGATCGTGCGGGTACTGTCCGGAATGGCCAATGCCGACGGCGGAACCGTTCTAGTTGGCGTCGAGCCAGACAAAAGCGTCACCGGGATACCCTATAATCACGACGAGCTCCAGACTCTCATCCAAGCGCCGCAGCATCTGATTCGGCCCGAGCTCAGCGCATCTTGCGAAAAAGTTCGGCTCGGTAATTTGCAGCTCCTCAAGTTCGAAGTCGCGTCCGGATTGGAGATTTATCGAATTGCCGGTGGCCGTTCCTTTTATCGGATCGCCGCGGAAACGGCATCATTACAAGCGGAGCAGATTCACTCGCTCAAAGAGGCCAAGAAGAATGTTTTCTACGAACGCCAACAGGCGCTCAACGCGACCTGGTTCGATCTCGACACAGATCTAATCCAGAGTTTTGTCGACAAAGCGCAAAAGGGACATGAGCCTCAGGCGGCGTTGAGTCAGACTTATCATTTGCTCGATCATTCCCGCGCGATCCCGTGCCCCAATATGGCGGCGTTACTTTTATTCGCCAAAGACCCGCCGCGCTGGCACCCGCGCGCCGGCATCGACTTCGTCAAATACGAAGGCACGGAACGGCAGCACGGCAGCTCGCTCAACGTGGTCAAGCGGATTCGTTTCGAAGCGCCTCTGGTACGCCTGATCGACGAAGCGGTTGGCCGGATCAAAGAGCATATTCGCGAGCGTACGATACTGCACGATCTGTTCTTTCGCGAACGGCTCGAGTACCCAACCTTCGCTTGGCAGGAGGCGCTTGTCAACGCGGTAGCGCACCGGGATTACAGCTTGACCGGTACCTCCATCGAGGTGTGGATGTTCGATGATCACATCACTGTGCGCAGTCCCGGTCTACCGCCCGCGCCGGTAACGCTCGAACAATTGAGACATCAAAAGACTATTCATTTTTCGCGCAATCCGCTCATTGTCCGAGTGCTGGCCGATCTCGGCTACCTGCGCGAAATCGGCGAAGGCATACCGCGCATGTTTCAGGAGATGGAAAACCACGGTCTTCATCCGCCCGAGCTGGCCGCCGACGGTTTTATTTTCTCAGTCACGCTACGCAATTCGCCGATTTACGACGATACGACGCTCAGGTGGCTGAACCAATTCGGCACGTCGCAGATCAACGTGCGCCAACGACGCCTGCTGGCGTACGCTTACTGCCACGGCAAAACATTTTCGACGGCAGAATACGAAAAATTCGCCGAAGTCGACCGCGATACGGCTTACAGAGAAATTCGCTCGATGGTCAAAAACGGCATTGTCGCGCCGCTCAAGCCCAAGAGCCGCAGTTACCGCATCGTCGAAAAACTCTAGCGCGGACGTTCCGAAATCCGCCCGCCCAAGAAGTTGATTCCTCGGTCGCTCTGCTCCTGGGCGATGACACGTGAGACCATTGAGTTAAAAGTGTCATTTCGACCAAAGGGAGAAATCTTTCTATTGGTAAGGCGATGTCTCGTTAGCGGCAGCGATTTACTCCTAAGACCAGACGTTAGATTCACATGAATTTTTCTGATCTCATGAGCATGGCCAGCGGCCATGCCGAAGCCCGGATCGTGCAAACGGCCGTCGAACTGGGTATCTTCGATGCGCTGGAAGCTTCACCCTTAGGCGCCGAGGCAATCGCGACATCACGGGAGTTGCATCCGCAAGCCGCTGAGTTGCTGCTCAATGCTCTGACGTCGCTTCAGCTGCTCAACAAACAATCAGACATTTTTTCATTGGCAGCTATCTCCAAGCGCTATTTGCTTGTTAGCTCACCCAATTACGTTGGCGAAATGATCCGTTTTGACTCTTCGTTGTGGAATTGCTGGGAGAAACTTCCTGACGCGATTCGCTCCGGCAAACCGGTGCGGCCGCCCAACATGTATCAGGACGATGCCAACGAAACCGAGATCTTCATCAAGGCGATGGATTCGCTCGTCAACGCACGCGGTGACGCGGACCTGATGGCCAATACGCTTAATTGGGAGACAGTCAGCGAACTGCTCGATGTCGGTTCCGGACCAGCCACCTACCCCATCGCGCTGTGCAGAAGATTTCCCAACCTTCGGGCCGCGATTATCGATTTGCCGGCAACGCTAAACATCACCCAACGCTTTGTTCGCGAAGCCGGGATGGAAGAGCGAATCCGCTTAATCCCCGGCGACTATCGAAAGGATGCGATCCCAGGAGACTATGATCTCATTTTCTTGTCGAACATTATTCATGGTGAAGATTACGACAATAATCGGTCGCTCATCCGGAAGCTTGCCAATCATCTCAAACCATCGGGACGAATGATCGTCAAAGATCACATCCTCGACGACAGCCGTGCCAACCCAGCCGTGGGGGCGATCTTTAGCCTGCTCATGCTGCTCACAACCGATGGCGGGCGCTGTTACAGCTTCAATGAGGTTCGAGCTTGGATGGAAGGCGCCGGCCTGTCACAGGTCGAGCGAATCGAGCTACCATTTCCGCTCACCTCTTGGCTGGTAATCGGCACCAAGTAATTAGCTTCGAGAAAATTTGTGCTAAACTAGAGACGAATTCGGCGCAAAAAGAAGGATTCTACCATCGACGAGCTAGAGCAAAAAGCCAGAGAGCAAGCGGTCATCGAAAATCTCAAACCCGCTTGCTTGTGCAACAAGATTCGCAAAGGCACCGTGCTCAAAGCCATTCAGGCCGGCGCGAAAACCTTCGAGCAGGTAAGCAAACGAACCGGAGTCGGCACGGGCCCGTGCGGAGGCAGGCGTTGCGGCACGATGGTCCGAGGCATGTTGGGCGAGCCCGTTGTCAACTGTGCCGAATGTGGCTGGCCAGTCTTAGCCGGACCTTCTCCGCAAATCTGCCCGCGCTGCGAATACGCAAAGCAGGAAAGCTAACGCATCCAACCATTTCAAAAACTTCTGATCGGGGTCGGAAACGGTTTTCACCGCCATAGCCACTCAGAAATGCGCCACTGGGTCCTGCTCTATCCACGAAATATTATTTCTCCTTAACGGATCCGT
>DASXSW010000295.1:0-4484 GCA_036505755.1 Binatia bacterium
AGCCGTCCAGCCGATACCCCGAAGTCTAAATTTTTTTGCGAGACTATAGATTTTTGTCAGTGCTTTCAAACTCGCCGCTAGGCGGCGTCACCAATTAGTATTTCATCCACCTTGTCGACTTCTTTCAATTTGACCTGAACATTGCTGCCCGCCGACAAATTGATCTTTTTCCCGACGTAATTAGCGGCGATGGGCAGTTCCCGGCCGCCGCGATCAACCATTACGGCGAGATGAATCATGCGTGGTCGCCCGAGGTCGATCAGATGATCCACCGCTGCTCGTACCGTGCGCCCGGTGTTCAATACGTCATCGAAAAGCACGACGATCTTATTAGCGATATCGAACGGAATGCGCGTATGATCGATGGTTCCCCCCGGAAGCAGCGCATTCAAGTCATCGCGATACAACGTGATATCCATCTCGCCGATGGGGATGTCTTTGCCGTGGCGCTTTTTGATCAACTCGGCTAGCCGCTTCGCGATGTAGGGGCCGCGGGTACGAACACCGATAAAGACCAACTGATCGAAATTGCCGTAATGTTTCGCCATTTCCCTCGTAAAGCGCCCCAAGACGGCTTTGATTTGCGCCGCATTGAGAATCCGTTTCTTCTTGGTCTTGCTGCTTTGCTTCACTGGTCCCGCCTCCGCGAAGATGGTTCGCTAGAGTTTTTCATTGGCGACTCTGATCATGGTTTCCATCAGCAATTGGCTGCCGAGCACGATATCGTCAGGGTGGGTCCATTCCTCTGGATTGTGGCTGATTCCCCGCTTGCTCGGCACGAAGATCATTCCGGCGAGTGTAATCTTGGCCATCTGCATGGCGTCGTGGCCCGCGCCCGACGGCATGATCTCATAATCGATGCCCTTTCCATCGCAGATTTGACGAGTCACGTGCAGCAGCCGCTTGTCCAGCGGAACGGGGTTTTCTTCGCGAATCTTCAGGACATTGACGGCGATCTTACGCTTGTGAGCAATCGCGCGGGCCTGCTCTTTGACCATGCGCGCCACTCGGTCCTTCGATTTTGCCGAAGTGCTGCGTATGTCGACCGATAGTTCTGCTCTTCCGGGTACGGCATTGATCACGCCCGGTTCGACTTTCATGGCCCCGACAGTGCCGACGACACGGCCTTTGTCCATGGACGAGTACTTCCGACACACTTTTTCGACGTATTCGATCAATTGCGCCGAGGCGACAAGCGCGTCTTTGCGCATTTCCATCGGCGTGGTCCCGGAATGATCGGCTTGTCCTTTGAAGATCACTTTGAAACGGCTCGGCGCAGCGATCGAAGTGACGAGACCGATTCTTTTTCCTTTCGCTTCGAGAATCGGCCCTTGCTCGATGTGGAGCTCCAAGTAAGCCTTGAGGCTTTTCGGATCGCGCCTGAGCGCGCGCAATTGCTTTTGGCTGATGCCCAGGCTCGAAAGCACATCTGCCAGCTTCGTGCCTTGCGGATCTATAGCGTTTTTCAAGTCCTTCGGATGCACTTCGCCGGCGATCAAGCTGCTGCCGAGCGTCGAAAAGCCAAAACGACTCGACTCTTCACCGACGAAGCAAACAACCTCGAGGGGGGCGCGAACCGGAATTTTGTTCTCTCCGATCGTGCGCACCGCTTCGAGAGCACCGATCACGCCGACGGGCCCATCATATTTGCCGCCGTGAATGACCGTATCAAGATGTGAGCCGGCGAGAACGGCTGGAGCCCTGGTATCGCTCCCCTCGAATCGGCCGAAAATGTTGCCGATCGCATCGATGTGAATTTTCAGCCCGGCTTGGCGCATCAAGTGAATCAACAACTGCCGGCTGCGCAGCTCTTTGATCGAAAAGACAAGTCGGGTGACTGCGCCGTGATCGCCGATGCCGATGCGCCCGATCGAGTTGAGATCGCGCATTAGCCGCCGTTTGTTTACGGTGACGCGAGATGGAAGAACGACATGCGGCAGTCGATTCATGAATATTTATCCTACCAGGTTCCTTATAGGCTGAAAATCTGCCTCCCGAAAGGTCCAGCATTGTTGGAAATGGAGCAACTGCTGTGTTATAGCGTGCCTATTCGCGATTTCGGAAAGGTAGTTTTCATGAGCGAAGTTTCAAAAAGAGTTGCCGAGCTGCTGCTTGCGACCGAGTCCATCGCCGTCTATAAGGACAAACCGTTTGTTTTTGTGTCGGGTCGAATCTCGCCGGTATATATAGATTGCCGTAAGCTGTTGTCGTTCGCCGCCGAGCGCGAGTACATCGTCACCGCGCTGGCTAAGAAAACGGAGACGGACATCGGCTTGGGCAATATCGACGTCGTCGCCGGTGGCGAAACCGCGGGAATTCCTTACGCGTCGTTCGTTTCGCACCTGATAAAAAAGCCGATGATCTATATCCGCAAACAGCCTAAGGGCTATGGCGGCACGAAGCAAATCGAAGGAATTTTGGAGCCCGGCAAGCGCGTCATGCTGGTTGAAGATTTGATCACGGATGGGTTGAGCAAGCTACGCTTCAATATCGGCATCCGAGGGGCGGGGGCGAAGATGACGCACTGTTTATGCGTCTTCGACTATGCTTCGGATCGGTTGAACCAGCATGAGGGTAAAATCAATCTGGCTAAAAACGATATCGCGCTGCACGTACTCGCCAATTGGGACGACGTCTTGGACACCGGCTTGAGCAAGAGTTATTTTAGTGAGGAGTCGAGCAAACAAATCATCGACTTCTTGCAAGATCCGGAAAACTGGGGCCGGACGATGGGATTCGTGTGAGCGAATAACATCGTGCTTCTCGTTTCAAGACATAGGGGCACGGCATGCCGTGCCCCTACTGTTTTCAGAGGCTCGTTCAACAATTCTCGGAGGTGGGAATGAAGACATTGATTCGAAATGTTCTCATCGTCACCATGAATGAAAACAGCGAGATCGTCGAGGAAGGCGCCATTGCCATCGACGGCAATCGAATGGCGTACGTCGGTCCATCGGAATGGACGCCGGCGGGGCCGTTCGATCGCGTCATCGACGGCGATCGATTGATCGCGCTGCCCGGATTGATTAACGCCCACTGCCACTCGCCGGCAAATCTAGTGCGCGGCATGATGCCGGCCAAGCCGCTGGAAATCTGGCGTGCTTACTACCGCGCGTCGCTGCGCGGCATGCGCGATGAGGACTTTTACGCGAGCGCGCTGCTCGGCGGGATGGAGATGCTCAAGAACGGCGCCACTACCGTGCTCGATCACTTCTTTGGCAATCAGGCCTGCAGTTTCATGGGCGCCGGCGCGGCGATTCAAGCGATGCGTGATCTCGGCCTGCGCCACGTCGTGTCGCTTACTTTATCGGACAAAAATTACGAGGAGACGATCCCGTTGGGAGAAACGACCGTCAATCTCGCCGACGAGCTCAAGCGTATGAGCGCGAGTGAAGCTAAAACAACGACAGCCTGGCTGGACGAGTGCGAAGCGTTCGTCGAAACTTTTCACGCTCCCGAGAGACTCACCACAGCATGCCCAGGTCCATCCGCGGTGCAGCGCTGCACCGACGAACTGTTGTGCAGGTCAGCGGATATCGCGCGAAAACGAAATCTGCCGCTGCATATCCATCTTGCCGAGACCAAGGCGCAGGCGGTTGTGGGACAGCAAATTTACGGAACGTCGCTGCTGAAGCACCTCGATTCCCTTGGTGTCCTCGCCGCCAATTTGTCTTTGGCGCACTCAATTTGGCTCGAGGACAGCGATGTGGAACTTTTCGCTTCCAGCGGCGCGACTCCCGTGCACAACCCTGCCAGTAATCTGCGCATTGGGAGTGGTCTGGCGCCGATCAAAGAATTTCTTTCAGCCGGCGTCCACGTCGGGCTCGGTACGGATGGATCGGCATCGAACGACGGGCAGAACATGTTTGACGCCGTACGTCTAGTCGCGCTGATCCACAACCAAGCGGGTACCGACTTTAATCATTGGGTCACACCTGTACAGGCGCTGGCCATGGCCACACGCAATGGCGCCCGGGCCTTCGGGCTTGACGCGGGGATGCTCGCACCAGGAAAACTCGCCGATATTATTTTGCTCAAGCGCGACACTCCAGCCTTCACACCGTTGAATGATGTAATGAGCCAGTTGGTTTTTTGCGAGAATGGGAGCAGCGTCGATAGCGTAGTTGTCAACGGGGAGCTCGTGGTTGAAGGCGGCCGACTGACTAAGGTCGATGAGATGGAAGTTCTCAGGCTCGCCGAGCAAGCGCGCAACCGACTCGAGCCATCGATTCAAAGAGAAATGGCCGCAGCGAAGACCCTGGAATCGAAACTTTCAGAAATGTACTTCAGGGTATTTGGATAAAGTTCGACTCACCGCAATAAAGAAACCGGCAACAACCAGTTGAGGGTCGCAAGTTGAAAGGTCGAATCGGCCAAAATTGCGCATCAATTCTTTAGCCAGTTGTGGACGCTGTTATCAGGAAAGCTGATGAGTAACCAATGGCAGACGCCAAGCGATCTTAGAATAAATCGTCGGGTGAGTT
>DASXSW010000296.1:0-3702 GCA_036505755.1 Binatia bacterium
AAGGAAAACGCTGCCAAAATTGTCGAGGTGGACACGGACGGTATCTACTTCGTGCCGCCCGAAAGCGTGAAGACCGCAGCAGACGAGGAGCAATTCGGCGCTAATCTCGCAGCGATTCTTCCCCAGGGCATCGAGCTCGAGCTGGACGGCCGCTATCCGGCAATGTTCAGCTATAAAGTGAAAAACTATGCACTGCTGGATGAGCAGGGCCGATTGCGCATCAAGGGCTCAGGCCTGCGATCGCGCGGTCTCGAGCCCTTCCAACGCGAATGGCTGGAAGAAATGCTCTTACTGCTCTTAAAGGATGATAGAGCAAAAATCCCGAAACTCTACGAGCGCTATTTTGATGACATCGATCAGCACCGCAAGGAAATTTCCTGGCTCGCGAAAACCGAGACACTGCAAGACTCGTTAGAGACTTATCAGGCAAAGCTCAAAGCCAAGAAGCGCAACGCCGCCGCGCCCTACGAGCTTGCGCTCAAAGCCGTTCGGCGCTTCCAGCCGGGCGATCAGATCTCCTATTACGTCGTCGGAGCGAAAGCCAAGATTAAGATCAACGAGAACTGTAAGCTTGCGTCCGAATGGGACGCCAACAAACCCGATGAAAACGTCGAACATTATAAGGCCAAGCTCAAAGAATTGTATGAAAAATTCAAGCCATGGATCGAGGACGGAGCGACAACGGGAGAGCACTCAGGATTGAGCGACGATCCGGCTCAGTTCTCATTACTCAGTTCTTAGTCCTAACACACGAGCAAATGACTCTTGCGATGAACAAAGTCGCTCTGATCACGGGCGGAGCTCGCGGCATCGGGCGCGCCGTCGCGCTGGATCTGGCTTCGCGAGGCTGGTCGGTAGCAATTTGTCACCGCTCCAGCGCGAAGGAGGCGGCAGAAGTTGTTACCGCCGTGGAACATCACGGCGTAAATGGTCTGGCAGTGCAATGCGATGTTTCTGATCCCGTCGCCGCAAGAGGCTTTGTGCAGCGAGTGAACCAAGAATGGGGCCGGATTGACGCGCTCATCAACGGCGCGGGTCCATACCATCGCGTTTCTCTGCTGAAGGAAACCAATGACGGGTGGCACTCGATGTTCGACAACAATTTACACCCGGTCTTCTATCTAAGCCAGGCTGTCATTCCGATCATGAGAGAACGAAAGTGGGGCAGAATCGTATGCTTCAGCATGGCGAACGCCGAACAGCTCATCGCTCAACCCCAGCTCACCGCGCACTATATAACCAAGGTGGGATTGCTGGCGCTAGCTCGCTCGTATGCTCGTCTGATTGCACCAGACGGGATCACAATGAATTGCGTCTCGCCCGGCTTCATCGATTCTGGCAGCGCGCCCAAAGAAGAGCTGGAACGCATGGTCAAACTTATTCCCGCGGGCTACGTGGGCAGCGTTGACGATGCGGCCGCTGCAGTGCGTTTCTTATTGTCCGACGAAGCGCGCTACGTCAATGGCGCGAACATTCAGCTCAGTGGCGCGTGGGGAGTGTAGAAAAGCGCGAGGCGGAAGGCTAGAGTTATGTCTGTCTTATTGTTTAAAATTTAGCGGTTCAAATCGAGATGGCGGCACCAAAAGATCACGAACGTGCTCTCGAGCTTATCGGCGAGGCGATGAAGCACCAGATGGCGCAAGAGTTCGACGAGGCGATTCGCTTGTATAAAAAATCTATCGCGCTCTGTCCGACGGCCGATGCGCATACCTATTTGGGTTGGGCCTACAGTTTCCAGGGGCGACTCAACGAGGCCATCGCCCAATGTGAAATTGCCATCAGCTTGGATCCGGAGTTTGGTAACCCCTATAACGACATCGGCGTCTATCTCATGCAACTGGAGCGGCTCGACGATGCCATTCCCTGGCTAGAGCGGGCTAAGTCCGCCACGCGCTACGAACCGCGTCATTTTCCTTATATAAACCTGGGCCGAGTCTATTTATCTAAAGGAATGATCCAAAAGGCGCTTGAAGAATTTCGCGGAGCGCTGAAAATCAATCCCGGCGACCAGGAACTCACGCAACTGGTGGAAGAGTTAGAAACTAAGCTGCAGTGATTTCGCCTGAATTCGAAATCGGCAATTTGACCATGAGCTATACACTATCTGGTTTCGGCGATCGCCGCTTCAAAGAGCCCAATCGCCGTCGCCGCCTCTTCCTCAGCGACAATTAAAGGCGGACAAAAGCGTAACGTGCTCTCGCCGCAACTCAACAGGAGTAAACCCTTCTCAAAACATTTCTGCATGACACGATCGCGCAGCTTGCCGTCGGGCGCGTGACTGCCATCATTCCGCTCGAACTCGACGCCGATCATCAAGCCCAACCCGCGCACCTCGCTGATCTCCGCGAAGCGTGGTCTTAGCGCCATCAGCTTCTGTTTAAGGAATCCGCCCACCACCGCGGCATTCTTGACCAACCCCTCTTCCAACAGCTGAATCGTCGCCAACGCCGCGGCGCAAGCCACCGGATTGCCCCCGAATGTGCTGCCATGCGTGCTGCGCGTCCAGGTGCTGATCTCGTCGCGCGCGATCATAGCGCCAAGCGGCATGCCGCTGGCGATCCCTTTGGCTACACAGAGAATGTCCGGTTCGATACCCCAATGCTCGCTGGCGAACATTTTGCCCGTGCGACCGAAACCCGACTGAATCTCATCTAGCACCAGGAGAACGCCATGTTTTCGGCAAAGCTCTTGGAGCATCGGCAAATATTCCGGCGGCGGGACCACATATCCGCCCTCACCCTGGATCGGTTCGACAAAGATTGCCGCCACTTCTTCCGGGCGCACCTCGTAGCGAAACAGCACCTTCTCCAACACACCGACGCACTCGATGCCACAGGACGGATGTTTCAATTGATAGGGGCAACGGTGACAAAAGCCGTAGGGCACGTGATGCACGCCGGGAATGAGCGGTCCGAAATGGGCGCGATGGGAAGAGCGGCTGGCAGTCAACGACAAGGAGCCGAGCGTACGGCCGTGAAAGGCGCCGTGAAATGCGACGACATGCTGCCGTTTAGTATGATAGCGGGCCAATTTGAAAGCCGCTTCCACGGCCTCCGTTCCTGAGTTGGTGAGAAATACTTTCTTAGTCCCGGCGCCCGGCGCAAGCCGGCTCAGCTTCTCAGCCAAGTCGACCATCGGTTCGTAGTAATAATCACTGCCGCAGATATGCAGAAACTTCCGCGCCTGCGCTTCGATCGCTTGCACCACCCGCGGGTGCGAGTGGCCCGTGCTGGCCACGGCGATGCCCGCCATGAAATCGAGAAACAAATTGCCATCGACATCCTCGATCACCATGCCACGCCCTTCTTTCACGACCAGAGGATAGACCCGGCCATAGGCCGGTGCCGTGTATCGATGGTCCCGATCGATAATCGCCTTGGCCTTCGGTCCTGGCAGCGGGGTCTTGATGTGGGGTGCTTTCATGGAAGTCTCCAGTTTCGGGTTTCGAGTCTAAAGTTTCGTGCTGGATTTTTTCAACTCGAAACCTGGAGCGAACCCGAAACTACTCCGCGTTATCAATCTGCGCCTTCTGGAGTTTGCCTGAGTAATCGACATAAATCGATTTCCATTCGGTAAAAATATCGTACACCGTGGTGCCGGCTTCGCGATGGCCGTTACCGGTATCTTTCACGCCGCCAAACGGCAGATGGACTTCGGCGCCGATGGTCGGGCCGTTGACGTAAGTGATGCCCGCCTCGATGT
>DASXSW010000297.1:0-7719 GCA_036505755.1 Binatia bacterium
TGACGACCATCAGCAGCACCATCAAGCCTACGCCGAACGCTAAGTTGCCCTTTGCGATCTGAGCCAATTTCGGTAGGAACGGTGCGCCCGCCGCCGCGCCCAACAACAACAGACCCACGCCCAGCGGTTGGTCGAGCCGCAGCAGGTCGGCAAGCGCAAGGGCGACAACTGGCATCAAAACAAAATTCACCAGCAGCGACAGCACCACCAGTCGGGCGTTGCGTAGCGGCGCAACGATTTCACCAACCGTGAGACCTAAGCCCATCGCCAGCATGCTGGAGAGCACAAAGACAAGCATGGCGACCGGGGTTGCTTTCTGCATAAGTTCCATAAGAGTCGCCGCGCCTCTAACCCCGAACGCTCTCGACCTGGTATTCCTGCCAGCTCGCTTTCAGATTGAGCTGGCGAGTCGCGCTTGCCGCGACGCGACCGAGGATGCCGGCGTAAGTTGGAAACGACAGTGGAACCTGAGCCAGCTCATCCACCCGCATTCCGGCGGCACTTGCTATAGCCGCCAACTGGGTGATCTCGACGGCACGCTCTCCCACGACGTGGCAGCCTAGGATTTTGTAACTTGCACGGTCGACGATCAGCTTGCAGAAGCCGGTTGTCCGGCCGTCGATGATCGTGCGTGTAGTCGCGTCAAAGCGCACCATCGCTATCATGACATCGTGTTTTTCGCGGGCCTTCGCTTCGGTCAGGCCCACCTGGGCATATTCCGGGTCGGTGAAGCTACCGATCGGACTCACCCGGTTTCCCAGCGTCATCGTCTCGCCTCGCACAGCGTTGGTCGCCGCCACGAAGCCGTCGTGTATCGCCTCGGGGACGAGCAATAAGCGTCCGGTTGCGTCCCCAGCGGCAAAGATATGCGGCGCAGAGGTTCGCAGGTAAGCGTCGACCTGTACGAAGCCTCGCTGATCGATCTCGACGCCTACTGCCCCAAGGTTCAGGCCGGTAGTATTGGCGACCCAGCCCACTGCTACGACCGCGAGCGCCGCCTCGGCGCTGTCACGTGCTCCGTCCTTCGCGAAGATCATTCGCACGCCCGTCGGTGTCTTCTCGAACGACTCGATCGCGCCGAAGTTCTCTCGCACCACGATGCCCGACTCGCGGAACGCGGTCGTGACCGCAGCCGATACGTCTTCGTCCTCGGTGGGGAGAATGCGCGGGCCGGCCTGGAAGAGTTGGATCCGTGAACCGAAGGCGTTGAAGATCGAGGCGACCTGCGCTCCCGTCGCTCCCGCGCCAATGACCAACATCGACGGCGGGACAAAGGTCAGAGCCCAGGCGTCGCTGTGGGTGGCGGTCAATTCGAAGCCGGGCACTGAGAGTCGGCGGCTCACGCCCCCCGTGCAAATGATGATCTTTTCCGCTTGAAGACGCAGCCCGCTCTCGGTTTCGACAGTGTGTAGATCGGTGAAGCGCGCGGCACCGGCCTGCTCGTAGACGGCCACTCCCAGGGAATCAATCTGCCCGCGGAAAGCAGAATGCGCACGGACATCGTCGACGACCTCGCGCACGCGCGCAAGCAGTCGGGGATAATCGAGCACCGGCTCGCTGACAGTGACGCCGTAGTGACCTAGCTGGCGGGCTTCTCGGATCAGCCGCGCGGCTTGGGCCAGCGCCCGCACCGGAACTGGCCCGTCGTTGGCTGCCATGCCGCCAAACTCGTCACGGGTTATTAGCGCTGTTTTGGCACCCAGGTCGGCGGCGCGGAGCGCGGCGACTACGCCCGCCGGCCCGGCGCCAATAATGACGACGTCTAACATTTTCGAACTTGCGTCGAGCAAAAGTGCGTCTATCAATTCATTAATTGTGCGTGAGCGCCCGACGCACTCGACTATGGCTTTTGCTTATCGAAGTGGCACCATCCTGTATATTGGACTTTGGTCCAATGAAGGCGCGCGGTCGGGACTAGCGCTTTGATGGCGGTACAGTCTTGGCGCCGATGATCGGTCCGGTCGCGTCAATGATTGAAAATACCATCATGCCTCCGCTTATCGCCCGACACCGCGCTAGATCAAATAATGCAATGCCAGCACATAGATCGCCGCGACGGCTATCTGTGCCAAGGTTATCGGCATGCCGTAGCGCATAAAAATCATAAATCGAATGGGCTTACCATGCGCCGCGCAAATTCCACCGCTGACAATGTTCGCCGACGCGCCGATGAGAGTGGCATTACCGCCCAATGTGCCGCCAAACATCATCGCTACGAAAACGGGCAGAGTCGTCAACGGCCACGCGCTAAAACTTGCTCCCAAAGCTTCCTCAGGCATCATCTGAGAGACCACGAAATAACCTTTGACCATGAGGACCGACGCCGCCACGACCGGTATATTTGCAAGCACACTAGACACGATGCCGACGGCAATCAACAAAAAAAGTGCCACCGCTAAACGATTGGTGCCGAAACGTCGAAAAATATCATCGGACACGGTTTGCAAAAACCCAGCTTTGACAAGGGCCTCCACTAGAACAAACATGCAGGCGATGAAAATAAGAGTTTTCCAATCGATGTCACCGAGAACCTTTTGCACGGGTTCGACCTTCGCCGCATAGACCATCAGCAGCGCCACTGAACATACAACTATGGCAACCGCCGGCGGAAAGATTTGGATCGGCAAGAGCTCCCCGAATAAAAAAAGCAGCACCATAATGACCAATTGCAACAGAGCGAGAGCACCCAGCAAGGGTTGCTGCAGCGGCGGCACGACAATCTTCTTTGGCATGGTCCTAGTGACCCGCCAAATATCTCGTGTGAGGTAGGGCAAAAGCAGAATGAGCACTACCAGCGTCAACAATCCCCCGAGCGCCACGCGGTTGAGGTACTCGATGAAGCTCATTCCCATCGCGCTCCCCACCAAGAAAGTTGCAGGATCGCCCACCAACGTGAGTAGTCCGGCGGAATTGCTGATGATCGCCGTCAAAATCATCGGCGCGACAAAATCGATTTCCAGCGCTTCGGCCACACGAATGATCACCGGCGCGAGCAGAATCACGACCGTCGCATTGGGGAGAAAAGCGCAGACCGGGGCAATCAGCACAATAAGCCCGAGGAGAAAGCGCTTGCCGCTTCCGCGAGTCAACTGTAAAAACCGCGCGCCTAAATTTTCGAAGATTCCCGTCGGCGTGAGAGTGCGAGCGACCACCATACCACCGAAAAGTAGCGCCAGAACTCCGCCCCCCGAGCTCACCACGTTTACAATGTCTTTCTGCGAAACTATGCCGAAGACAATAAGCGTGCTGACGCTCAGCAAACCACCAACCGTCATATCGACCCAGTCGAAAAGAAGAACCAATATGAGGCCGGCCAAAACCGCGACGGTAACCAGGACCTGTAGTTCAGTCATGAAGAGTTCAGCATCACAAAAACGGCGGTGCGTACATTAAGCCGCCTTCGGTCCATAAACGGTTCGGGCCACGGTCGAGCTTTAGGGCACTTCCCTGGCCTAGATTGCGCTCGAACATTTCGCCATAGTTCCCGACGGATTCAAGAATGCGCAATACCCACCCGGGCTTCACGCCGAGAAGCTTGGCGAACGTCCCTTGGTTATCGAGAAACTTTGCCAAACGGGGGTCGGTTTTAGTCTGAGCTTTGGCGCGGATGTTTTTGCTCGTCACACCCAGCTCCTCTGCCTCGATTGTCACGAAGTATATCCACTTTAGTAAGACCAGCCACTCTTCATCGCCGCGCTTTATCGCCGGCCCCAAGGGCTCCTTGGAAATCTGCTCCGGCAAGATCACGTAGCCTTGCGATCCACCAGGCGCGCTCAGGCGCACTGCGGCCAAATTAGATCGATCCGCAGTATAGGCCGCGCAATGCCCAGCGAAATACTTTTGACTCGCCTCTTCGATGGATTTTGACAACACGGCTTGGTACTTCCAGCCGCGCGCGCCGAAGTAATCGGTGAGGTTTTCCTCGGTCGTGGTGCTTTCCATGACGCAGATGCTTGCGCCTTTTAGGTCGGCAATTTTCCTCGCGCGCCCTTTGCCCGGGACCATGAACCCTTGGCCGTCGTAGAAAAGCGTTCCGACAAAATGGATGCCGAGGCCGGCCTCACGTCCGATAGTCCACGTCGTGTTACGCGAAAGAACATCGATCTCGTTCGAGCGCAGAGCAACGAACCGTGCCGCGGTCAACAGCGAGATAAATTTCACTCTTTCGGCGTCGCCGATAACCGCGGTGGCAACCGCCCGACAGAAGTCCGCATCCAGACCCAACCAGCGCCCCTTCGCATCCTGGTATGAGAATCCAACGCGTCCTTCGCTGACGCCGCAGTTTAACAGTCGGCGCGACTGAACCCGCGTCAAGATCTCGCCGGCTACAGCCGGAAATGAAGTGAAGCCGACGCTCGATGCTATCAAGCTTAAAGCGAGGAACCGCCGACATTTGCTGGCATAGTTTGCTTTTGTTGGCATCATTGAGGACATTTTCGCGATGTCAGCAAGCGGTATTCGTGAGCTTTGGTACAGATGTCTTAGGCGCTCATGGATTATCGAGTAATGCCGCAATTTCACAACCAGACGCGGATGCCTTTTTTGCGGTCAAGTGACTCATCTTTCATTCCGGGCTTGTCTTTTCTGCGCGGCGACTATTTTATTTTTTGAACTCGATATTCAGCCCCTCGCGAGCGAGATTGAATTTTCGTCCGGCAACCGTCGACATGAGATTCACCACCACGCCCTTTTCATTCTTCATCGTGGCGCTAGATCCGGCTCCGCTCTCAACGTTTATTTCTTCGATTTTTTGATAGTTGCCGCTAAAGTCAGCGGCGCTTTTTAAATTGAACACCTCACCGGACAGCTCTGCAGCGGTGATATCGGCATCGACGTTACGAAAAAGCCCGTTTGCTTGAAACGTGAAAGGAATCTCTTGGTCTTTGTAGGTCAAAACTCCGTCGCCCCAGGAGAGGCCAATTCCCGGAGCCACCATTCTGGTGGTGATCTTGATTGTGCCAGCCGGAGTCTGTGCGAGAGTTAGTGGAACGTTCCAAATCAAGAACGAACTCACGATGATGAGTAATTTAGGAAAGGTTCGAGTCATTATTCTCTCCTTATTCGACAGTCACAGCATGGCTTCCGCACGAACAGCAAGACAAAAATCGCTGTCGAGTTGCATCGTATGTTTTCGCCGTTTTGCATGCGTCTGATGCAACGAAACTTTTAGCGAAATTCGAAAACGACCGGTATTGGACCTTGGTCCAACACCAGATGAAGCGGTTAAAACCGGGATGGGCTTTCGTAACCTTGGACCTTAGTCCAATACAAGCCAGAGGGAGGAATCGCGGCGTTCGCTTACTGCCATATTTTTAATGTAACCCACCGAGACAGAATTTGTTTTAAGCTGCCGTCTAACCTCCACTGTTCAAGCTCGCGATTGAGCGCAAACCGTAAAGGCTCGTCATCTTTTCTCACGGCCCATGCGAGCGGTTCTTTCGTCAAAGGCCAGTACAACCCCGCCAGCTCTTTTTCATTCGGATTGCCCGCAATGTGCCAAACAGTGGGAGCATCGTGGATAAAGACTGCTATTTCTCCCTTACGTAGGGCTGCGATGCCTTCCTCGATCCTTGGCTGAGGCTCTAGGGTTGCCTGTGGAAAAAACGCCCTCGCCGCCATTTCGCCGGTGGTCATCTGCACGAAGCCGATCTTCGAGGTGAGTTTAGAGAAGGCTTGCACATTGGGAAACGCAGATCGGTCTTTGGCGCGCACAAGCACCATCTGACCGATGCGCGCATAGGGATCCGTAAAGCTTACCAGCTGTGTTCTTTCGCTCGTGATTGACATCCCGGACATAATAATATCGATGCGTTGTTCGAGCAGCGCTTGGATTAATTCGGGAAACGGGGTCTCGACGAAGACTATGGTCTTCCCAAGACCCTTTCCGAGTTCGTTCGCAAAGTCGACTTCGACGCCCGACAGCCCGAAGGTTGCGTCTTTGTAAGCCAATGGCTCATAATCGGGTGAGATACCAATTCGGAGTTGAGAATTGAGCAGAGTGCCCGACGCCTCGGGCGCCTCCGGTTTCGGTTGCGGGGAAGGGCCGGAAACCTCATGCGCCATGTACAAGACGCAACCGGACAAAGAAAAGGCAATCAGAGAAAGCGCAAGGACTCTGTACCAAAAGCCATTAACGAAAGTTGTAAACATCGTCTCATCCCGACCGTCCGTGCTTCACAGGCCGGTTCTTTGGTCGTCCTGCATTTGCCGGGCCTGCATCGGTGATCATGAGAGAACCCTCGGTACTAATCCCTCCCGTCGATGTTAAGACGGAGTGCGGTAGCACAGATCCCCCCCCCAATCGACCCTCATGGTGGCGTGGATGATCAGAGGCACCGCCGGCTTTTGACTTCATCGCCGTTTCTTATACCGCAGCGCCGCCGTGCCGGCTGTTCCCGCTATGGTCTCGACACCAACCAACGGCTCCATACCGGGCTTTAAGCTGCTCGTGGTGACGGTTTCAGCTTCCGCTAGGAGACGTTCGTTTGCCCACTCCTGGCAAGCTGAAGGCTGCGCATGCGTTCGAACCTGACCCGCGGCCGAGACCAAGCCGATCACGGCGCGCAGAGTTCGATCGCCTTAATCGATATGCAGAACGGCCGCGAATCCATACCGTCATTTCTCGGTCGGCGCCGATTGGCTCGCGAGAAAACGGAGGATCGCCGGTGAAATATGCCCTCGGACCGAGATCAAATTTTCCGTCGTGCACCCGGTTACAGGCACTCTTCTTCGAGCCACTCTATTTTTTGAGTTGTACTTTCATGCCGTCAACTCCAAATTTAAACGCCAGCCCTTGAGTCGTCGCCACAACATTCATCACCACACCGTTTTGGTTTTTCATCGTCGCGCCGCCGCCACCGCCGGCAACCGTGGCTCCGGCGCCGGCACTTGTATAGTTTCCATTAAAGTCGTCAAGGTTCTTGAGATTAAATACTTGACCGGAGAGTTCTGCACTGCTAGCGCCGATGTTGCCCGCCGAAAGCCCACTGACGCTGAACGGATAATCCTTCCCCTGATAAGTCAAAACACCGCTCCCCCATGAGAATCCCACGCCGGCGGCAAGTGATTTTCCGGTCATCTTCACTGTGGCATCTGGCTTCTTCTCCTTCTCTTCGGCCGAGTGCCCGATCGGCGCTACCAGCAACAGAGCTCCGATAATTGTTAATCCCGTCAATATTCGCTTCATTTTTTTCCCTCCCTTTATTTTGAAACCGTTTATAATTACTGAGTCTTGCTAATCCTCTGACTGTAGAATCGTGTGTATAAGAGTTTTTTGTCCGTTAGCCGCAAAGCCAATCGCTGCTCGCCTCGAAGAACCATCTATGCACATCGTCGAAAAGGGGTTTTCTCTTCCCATGCTGCGCTAGGTGATGATCTTGAAAGCAGTCCTCCATTATCGCCAACATCAGTCTTTTCTCCGCTTCTAGGAGCGTTTTTCTGCGCCGATCGTCGAAAAACTGCGCGGACAAAACTGTGTCGGGCTGAAAGAGAGATGTCACGTTACTTGCGGTGAGGCCTCTTCGTTTTTTGCAACGGTAAGAAGTCGCTGTTTCGGCTTCCATGCTAGAATCCTCTTAATCAGCACCGCTGAAAACTTTGTCTATAACGAGCAGCCAGCAACACGATGTCCCTAGGCGCTGAAGCGAATACACTCCGATCGAGTTGATAGATTCATAGCGGAGTGATGACATTCTGTCTATTGGACTTTGGTCCAATGGA
>DASXSW010000298.1:0-6739 GCA_036505755.1 Binatia bacterium
CACCGAAGTGCTCGCTGAATTTGCGTTGAAAGAAACGCTACAGCCGCTTCCGACGAGCGTGTTGGAGAAAGCGAAGTTGATGATCCTGGATGGGGTGGGCTTGGCTTTTGCTGCCGCGCGCGGGTATTTCGCGCAGAAACGACGAACGCGATGCGCGTGATAAGTATCGTCGAAGTCAAACGCGTGAACGAGCATCCCATTGAGTAGGTGCACTCGTCACTGAGAGCGCGTCCTTAACGCCCACCACCGTCGCTTCCGATCCCTGGCCGAAAGCCGTTTATTCGCGCAGCATTTCGGTATCAGGATCTTCAAACAAGCCTTCGATTATGTCATACCTATCCAGGCTGTTGAAAAACCTTGATTACAGGCTGTTCAAAAAGGTCCAGATGCGAGGCGCGCGACAAATCGACGAGTGGAGGCGTATTTACTGATACGTTGGAGCGAGGCGATCGAGCGCAAACGAAGCAGATGGGCCTTTTTCAACAGCCTGTATCTACCTGATAATTCGTCCGGTGCTACCGTGTAACCAATCTATCGCCTCCCGCATCTCGTAGAATATCCCGACCTCAAGTTTCATTTTCACAAGGCCCTCGCCCAACATTGCTAGACCCCGATATTGCTCTCTCGTCGGTGAAGAGATGAATGCGATTTTGTTATTGTGAGGCCATCTCTTAGAGTCAAACCTGGCAAGAAATTCGGTGATGTCAGAGGGCAAAAACTGAAACATAGAATCTTGGAAATCAACAAGAATCTTGCAATCTAGAAGAGGTCCAGTTGCATCTATTACTTTGTCGAGAATCTGCTCGAATCCAGTGATATCCACGGCGCCACGTGTAATCATTATTATATAGTCTCCTCGATCAAGACCTCGAAGTACTTTGATCTGGTAATTCATAATCGATTGATTCGAAAAAAAACGCTTTGATGAAACACTCGGAGGTCCCGCGAAAGTGGGCGTTTTCTGCGGAGTAAGACACCCGAAAAGTTCTCAAGATCCGACACTCATTTATGTCGTTTTCGAGCGATACGACGTTTGCGCACCGGCGGCCCCACCAATGGCTGGGCCTTGAGCCACTCCTCAAGTTCGGATTCAAGCGTTCCAGGCATCGCGAACGGACTTACTCTCCGAAGCGGTAGACCATGGTTTTTCGCCAATCGCTTAATTGAATCTTCACTCAGTCCAAAAAGCCTTGCGAGCTCAGGCAGCTGCAACCACCGATTTGTTCCCATATTTCGCGCATAATCCTTGGCATTATATGCCAACTTTTTCCTTTCCCTCGATGTGACCCGAATTGGTCCCGAATAGGTCCACTAGCGGTCTGGATTTGGTCCCGGACGTTTTACTTTACAACTCTCAAAAAATCAGGGTTCTGTTCCAACTACATAAGTCCTAACACCGCGTTTGTCTTGATAGAAAACGACAAGGCATTGACAGCTATCGCCGCTTGACCGTTCACCAGGACATGGAGTCGCCAATCAGAGCCTTACTGCAATTACGGAGTCTTGTTCAGGTTCCAACCAAAGAACGGAAAAGTGACTTGGCAAACTTTGAAGAGCCATAACTTCTCCTTCTCGATGAGATGAGGCCATTCGGCCAACGCTTTCTACTACCGGCAAAATTAAGTCCCATTTCGTTAGGACAATCGCCGCAAAGTATTTTCGTCACGCCATTTCGGCGAGCCAGAATTGACAATTGGGGCATGGTGGAGCTAAGAAACACAACTAGCGATCGGGGAGCTGTATTTATGAGGGCGATGATCTCCGTAGCTGCTATGACTGGTTTGCTCGAATGCATCACGGCCGCAGGAAAAGATCCTGATCCGATCCTACGTGCGGTCGGTTTGGATCGCTCTGTTCTCGGGAATCCGGAAGGATTCGTCGCCAGCTCCGTTTTCACCCAGCTTCTCGAAGAGGCAAGCCGGCAAACGGGCGACGATTGCTTCGGACTCCACTTCGGCGACCGCTTCAACCCTAAGAATATCGGACCCCTCGCCTACGTTGTAATCAACTCGCCGACAATCTTAGCCGGCATCGAAAACGCGGCGCGTTATCTCAAAGTCCACAATCAGGCGGCGGCCACATCTTTGGATAGCGAAGGACAGTGGTTCTATCTACGTTATCGGGTAAGCGACTCGAGTGTTGATTCGGCGCGACAACATAACGAATATAGTATGGCCGTCGTGCTCAACACGGTGCGCTTAATGGCGGGAAGCGACTGGAGACCGCAGGAGGTTCAGTTCGCGCATCAAAGCCCGGCGCAGATTACCGAGCATGGTATGATTTTTGGCGTGCCGGTGCTATTCGGCCGCGCCAGCAACGCACTTGTTGTCGAACACGAGTTCATTCAACGGCAAGTACCGGCCGCGGACTCGCGGCTTTGCCAGATTCTGCAGCGATATCTGGAGCACGTGCTGGCTGATATGCCCCGCGAAGACGATGTGGTCGCTTCGGTAAGAAAAGCTATGGCAGAAACGATGCGCGAAGGAGATCCAACTATCGCTCGGGTTGCAAAAAAAATGGGACTGAGCCCCCGAACGTTGGAGCGGCGCCTGAAGGAACGCGGTACTCGATTTAAACAATTGATCGACGATACTCGGCGGCGGTTTGCAATCAACTATCTCAAAGACAACGGCAACACACTTACACATGTTGCCTTTCTATTAGGCTACTCCGAAGTCAGCGCGTTCAATCACGCGTTCAAACGCTGGACCGGTTCGAGTCCTTTGAAATATCGGCAAACCAGATTGTAACCCGGTGATTGTGGATACGGTTCGCGCTTCACTGCGAACCCGGTGTAGCGAGCTGCGGATCGTTCCGCGAGGATGAATTTGACGACCAGTCACTGCATCCGCCGCGGCAGCGGGCCTGTGTCCCGGTATCTTCTGAGCGTCTGTACCGACTATCGTGGAGTGATCCGGCGGCGCTTCGGTCTGCCCCACCCCGAAAGGACGCTGGTAACGGTTCGCGCCATCAGCCGTCGTTTGAACCAAGCCGAAATATATTTTGAACAAAGCCGAAATATTATGATATGTAAGTCCACGTACGTTCATAGCCGCCCTTAATGGACTCTCATCACGCAAACGGTAAAGGAACGATGGAAGCTGATGCGGTACAAAGCCACGGAACTCGCTCATCGATGCCGAGCTTGGTTGGGTTTTATGGGGTCCCGACATTTCGGAAAACGAATACCGGCTATCGGTTTCCATCATAACCCTGATCGGAAACGCTCGTTAAATGGAGAAGTTGTTCGTAAGCCTAATTTTTCGGTGAGAACTAACTAACTTAACTAATGTTCCGCGCTTTAAGGTCGAACCGATGAAGGAGGTAGCATTGCGCACGAGTGGTGAACACGGAACTGAATTGGAACCCACGCCCACTGAGAACACCGTAGTTTTTCGAGTCGCTGATTTTTCCACGCTATGCGAGGCTCTGGATTACTCAGCCCTGGGACAGACGGGATGCAATTTCTACGGGAGTCGGGGCGATTTGTGTGCCGTCCTGTCATATGCGGATCTTCGAGAGCAGGCAGTATCCTTGGCGCGAAAGCTTTTGAGTTTGAGACTCGAACGGGGCGCGCGAGTAGCAATCATTGCAGAGACGGATCCAAATTTCCACCGCATGTTTTTCGCTTGCCAGTACGCCGGTCTCGTGCCAGTGCCGCTTTCGGCGTCGGCCTTAATGAGTGCCCGACAGGCTTATGTCGCGCAACTCAAGGCGCTTCTGCGCGTTTGCCGAGCGTCCGTGGCGATGGCGCCGTCTGAGTTCTATCCCTTTATGGCCGAGGCCGCCAAGGAGTTGAATATTCCCCATGTTGGGACGCTGGAAGCCTTCGAGCGATTGCCTGACTCCCAAGAGAGTCTGCGCCCGTCGGAGCCGCATGAGGTCGCCTATCTTCAATACACTTCCGGAAGCACGCTATTTCCCCGGGGAGTAGTTATTACCCAAAAGGCTGTGCTCGCCAATCTGAATGAAATCATAATTCATGGCCTCAAACTTCGCCCCGGCGACCGCGCCGTCTCCTGGCTGCCTTTTTATCACGATATGGGGCTTGTGGGATTCGTGCTCGGGCCGATGGTGTCGCAGATCTCCGTGGATTATTTAAAAACCTGGATGTTTGCCATGCGACCACTGTTGTGGTTGTCCTTGATGACACGCACCAAAGCCACCATTTCCTTTAGCCCGTCCTTCGGTTATCAATTGTGCGTGAAGCGTCTCAGGCGGGATGTCGTCAGCACTTTCGATCTCGGCGCGTGGCGGGTCGCCGGAGTAGGGGCCGAAACGATCCAGTCAGTCGCCTTGGCGGAGTTTGCCGAAGTTCTGGAGCCAAGCGGGTTTAAGCCAAGTGCATTTACGGCCTGCTACGGAATGGCAGAGGCCTCCCTCGCCGTAAGTTTCGCACCCCTCCACCAAGGCATTACCGTTGATGGAGTTGACTCGGCTGTGTTATCCGAGCGTGGAATAGCTTTGGCCCTGAATGGGCGTGACCCAGGCTCAGAAGGGGAAATATCGAATACAAGGCCGTTTGTAATTTGCGGCGTCCCGCTGCCGGGAATTCAAGTCGAAATTCGTGACGAGCAAGGCACAGTTCTGCCGGATCGCCACGCCGGCGTAATTTTTTTGCGTGGCGCCAATATTATGTCCGGGTACTTCGACAATCCCGAGAAAACTCGTGAGATCTTGTCCTCGGACGGATGGTTTGACACCCAAGACGTTGGCTATCTCGCCGAAGGTCGGGTTGTGATCATTGGCCGGAAGAAAGATGTCATCATTATCAATGGCCGAAAAATCTGGGCTCAAGATTTGGAGCATCTCGCTGAGGAATTGCCCGAGGTAAGAACGGGCGAGGCGTGCGCGTTTTCGGTACTAAACCCTAATGGGATTGAAATGGCGGTCATGCTCGTGCAGTGGCGTGAGGGGAATTCTACCAGGCAAGGAGAATTTGTCCATCGCTTGCAGGGGCTGATCCGCGAGCGCTTCGGACTGGACTGTTTCATTGAGATCGTTCCTCCGCACACCCTGCCGCGTACGTCCTCCGGAAAGCTCTCCCGTTCGCAGGCACGGGAAAAATTTCTGAGCCGGCATGGTCCGGCTATTCTGCAACGGAAATGGGTCAAGCCAAGCGCGTCCACCGAGGCTCGGCCAGAAAAATCAAATCCATGCGCGGCGTCATCGCGTTGACGGGGGCGACCGGATTCATCGGTAGCGCGATAGCTCGAAAACTCGTAAAAGAAGGGTGGCGGGTACGCGCGCTCATCCGCGCGCCATTGCGGCGGGCGCGCCTTGAGGGAATCTCGATTCAGTGGGTTCACGGCACGCTCGAAGATATTGAGCACCTTGAGAGCCTGGTGGGCGATGCGGATGCCGTGATCCACTGCGCAGGGGCGGTGCGCGGTATTACCGCCGCCGATTTTTATCCTGTGAATGTTGAGGCGGTGTCACGGCTGGCGCAAATTGCCGCGATCAGGAGCCCCGCTCCCCGGTTCCTTTTAATTTCATCTTTGGCGGCTCGCGAACCAAATTTGTCGGCCTATGCGGCCAGCAAGCGGATGGGGGAGATCGCCCTATCCCAAATGGCCGGCGGTTTCGCGTGGACCGTGCTTCGGCCGCCGGCTGTCTATGGCCCCGGGGACCGTGCGCTGCTTCCCTTGTTCCGCCTTATGCGGTGCGGGATCGCCCCGTTGCTGGGCCGAAATGACGCCAGATTCTCTCTCCTCTATGTCGAAGACTTGGCGGAGGCGGTGATAAAATGGCTGGTCAGCGAGAGCCGAGAGAGCCGCGTGTTCGAGTTGGATGACGGACACCCAAGGGGATATAGTTGGTGCGAGGTCGCGGAAACGTTCGAGCGGCTTCGCGGAAAACCGGCGTTTCGTTTCCACGTGTCCGAGCTGCCTATGAATGTCGCCGCGAAGCTTAATCAAATCGCCGCATCAGTAATAGGATATGCACCAATGTTTACCCCAGGGAAAGTGCGGGAGATCAGGCATCCCAACTGGGTGTGTGATAACTCCATGATTTGCCAGGCGGTCAATTGGACGCCCACGGTGTGTCTAGAAGAAGGGCTGCGGGCGACTCTTGGCCTCATGGCGAGTGACGTAACCGGCCGGCAAGCTTTACAAGACGGCCGCATCCGTGGTAGAAACTGACGTGGTGGTGGCGCTGAGGAAAGTACGGCAAGCCAAGTATCCGCGGATAACCGGATCACCTTCGCGGCCTTCCGCACGATGAGCCACTACGAGTCGATACTTTCCCAACTCTACGAGATTTTAGGGCCGTATACACCGGACGGGCAGAAGCTTTCCGAAGACACGGAATTCATATCCGATCTAGGCCTCGATTCGATGAAGGTCATGCAGCTCCTGCTCGATACCGAAGAACGGTTCGACGTTTCCATTCCCTTGAACATCATCCCGGACGTGCGGACCGTCGGGCATTTCGCCCGGTGCGTCGAGCAACTCGTTGACCGAGGGTAATGGTCCTCCTTGACAAATTCCGGCAACTTGCCGACGCCCGTGAGGCGCTGGCGCGATTGGGCGAGGACCCTTTCCCGGCGACGATTGAACGGATCCTGTCGCCAACGGAGGCCATTGTGAACGGCCGCCCAATGATCCTCGCGGGAACGAACAACTATCTTGGTCTCACGTTAGATACTCAGTGTATAGAAGCGGCGGTCCGAGCCGTGCGAGAAGAAGGAACGGGAACTACCGGATCCAGAATGGCTAATGGCAGCTATAGCGGGCAC
>DASXSW010000299.1:0-4686 GCA_036505755.1 Binatia bacterium
CTCGCAGTCGTCATTCCGACATTCATGGAAGTGTTGGACACCACGATCGCGAATGTGGCGCTGCGTCACATCGCTGGCGGATTATCGGCGGCCGTGACCGACGGCGAATGGGTCATCACGAGTTATCTAGCTGCCAACGCGATTATTCTCCCAATTTCCGGCTGGCTCTCGATTCGACTTGGCCGTCGCAATTATTTTCTCCTGTCGATCCTGGTCTTTACGGTCGCATCCGCGTTGTGCGGAATGGCCACGAGTTTGAACATGCTAATCTTCTCGCGCGTTCTTCAAGGTCTGGCCGGCGGTGGATTGCAACCTTCCAGTCAGGCCGTGCTCTTGGATGCCTTTCCGAAAGAGAAACAAGGCACAGCTCAGACGGCTTTCAGCATCGCCGCGTTGCTTGCGCCGGTCGTCGGGCCGACTCTCGGCGGCTACGTTACGGATAATTACGGTTGGCGCTGGGTTTTTTATATCAACGTACCCGTCGGACTTCTCGCGCTAGTCATGTGCAACGCGCTCGTGTTCGATCCGCCCTATCTCAAAGCGCAAAGCGCCGAAGCTCGCAGGCAGAATCGAGCATTCGATACGCTTGGTCTTAGCCTGTTGGCGGTCACCATGACTTCGTGGGAAGTTTTGGTTAGCAAAGGCCAGGAGTGGGATTGGTTTGGCGATCCTTTTCTGCGCGTGCAAGGGCTGGCACTGCTCTTCGTGCTTGGCTTGGTCGGTCTAATTATTCGAGAGAGGCGCTACGATAATCCGCTGATCAATTTCCGGACGCTGAAGGACCCAAACTTTCGCGTCTGTTGCATGATCATTTTTTGCGCGTTCGCCACTCTCTACGCGAACAGCGTGAGCCTTCCTGCATTGCTCCAATCGCTCTTCGGCTATGATGCTACCACCTCGGGGCTGGTACTCTCGCCAGCGGCAATTTTTTCGATCATCATGCTCGTGATCGTCGGATGGTTGTTAGGCCGGGGCGTCGACGCTCGTTATCTCATAGCTGCGGGTCTTTTCGTCCTCGGAATCGGCGGTTACTGGATGTCACGATTGAATTTGGAAATCAGTCCGTGGCAAATCGTCTGGCCGCGCGTGGTCTTCATCATGGGTCTTTCCACGATTTTTGCTCCGCTCAACGTCGCCGCGTTCATCAACATTCCACCACAACTGCGCGGCGCGGCAGTCGGCTTGCTTGCGCTACTGCGCAACGAAGGCGGCAGCGTTGGAACTTCGCTCGCTCAAACAATCCAGCAGCGGCGCGATCAATTCCACAGTTTGCGGCTCGGCGAAAATCTCGACCCGCTGAATCCAGCGGTGACTTCCTATGTCGATCAAGCGCAACGTGTTTTTCTTCAGCAGAGCGGAGACCCGGTTGCCGCAAATCAGGCGGCGCTGCAAAGTCTCGCTAACCTGCGCGAACAACAATCGTCGTCCCTCGCTTACTTTGATGTGTTCTTCATCATTGCTGTAGTCGCTGTCTCGCTCATCGTCCTCGTCTTCTTTATGAAACGCTCGGTCGCTGTAAAGGACGCACATCTCGCCGCGGAATAAGCTCACAGAAACGATTAAAGGAAGCAAAGCCCGGAAAGCACGTCACGCGATTGAGCCGCTTCTGCTGGCTCGCTGGTCGCCGCGTGCAATGTCGGGCGAAGAAATTTCACAAGAAGAATTGATGCGGCTCTTCGAAGCCGTTGGCTGGGGGCGCCGTCCTCGTTTAACGCGCAGCAATGGCGCGCGCTTTACGCGCGCGTCGCGGCACTGACCATTGGCAGACGTTCTTTGATCTGCTCGCCGCCACAAACAAGCTAGCTCCCAGCCCGATCTGCCTGCCGACCAGGATGTTCCTTCATGAGACGTCCCCCGTCAGACGATTGATGATGTGCAGCGCGCGCTTCTCGACATTGAGTGCGGCTTCTCGGACTGCTTCGCTCAAGGTCGGATGAGAATGAGTGGTGCGCCCGATGTCTTCCGAGCTGCCTCCAAATTCAATCACCGAAACGGCTTCGGCAATTAGCTCTGACGCTAAGTGGTGCAAAATGTGGGCGCCGAGAACGCGATCGGTTTTTGCGTCGGCGACAAACTTGACCATTCCTTCCACCTCGTCATTGCAAAGGGCGCGGCTGTTTGCGCGGAACGGAAATTTGCCGATCCGCACATCGATTCCCTGCTCTTTCGCTTGATCTTCGGTAAGACCAACGCCAGCGAGCTCGGGATTTGTGTAAATGACACCGGCGATGGCATCGTAGTTCACGTGACCGGCTTTGCCGGCGATAATTTCGACGCACGCTATTCCTTCGTCCTCGGCTTTGTGCGCGAGCATCGGCCCGGCGATCACATCGCCAATGGCGTAAATGCCTTCGACGTTTGTGCGGAAATGTTTGTCCACCTTGATCCGCTTCTTTTCGTCGAACTCGACGCCAACTTTGTCCGCGCCGAGATCGTCCGAGAACGGACGACGCCCGATGCAGCCAAGCACCTTGTCTGCTTCGAGTTTTAGCTCCTGGCCGTCTTTCGTTGCAATGACGGTCGCGCCACTGTCATCGGCTTTCATGCTGCTGACTTTTGCTTCCAAATGGAATGTCATGCCCTGAGCGGTGAGCAAACGCTGGAGCAAATTCGAAAGCTCAAGATCGAAACCAAGCGCGATTCGCGGGAGAAATTCGAGTACCGTCACTTCCGAACCGAGCCTGTTCCAGACGGAACCTAACTCTAAACCGATTGCCCCTGCACCGATGACAATGAGTTTCTTTGGAGGTTCGGTGAACGAAAGCGCTTCGGTACTGCTAACGATTATTTTCCCGTCAAATTTTGCGAACGGCGGTTCTACCGGCGCGCTACCGGTGGCGATGACAATGTTGTTCGTTTCAATCTCCTGCGTCTGACCATTGGAGGATTTAATGGAAATCTTTCCAGGCGCGATGATCGTGCCCAGACCTTCGAGAACAGTGACCTTGTTGGTCTTGATCAGCGAACGCACGCCGCTGTTGAATGTTTTTACGACTCTATTCTTGCGCTCCTGCATCTTCGCCAGATCGACACGCGCGCCTTCGATAACGATCCCGTGTTTCGCTGCCTCTTTCTTGACGAACATGAAATGATCGCTCGAAGTAAGAAGCGCCTTGCTTGGGATGCAGCCCACGTTCAAGCAAGTGCCACCCAGGTCCCTGTCCTTTTCGACAAGAGCGGTTTTCAGCCCGAGTTGGCCGGAGCGGATCGCGGCAATGTAGCCGCCCGGTCCGGAGCCAATAATAACAACATCAAATTTGCCCATGACAGAACAGCGTTGCTAAAACGAAACAGTAGCCGAGCGTGCAACCAACGGCGCCGAGCGGATCGGAATCAAGTTCTGAATTGGAAACCACTTGGCACTTTCTTATCGCATCACACTGCGCAGCGGCTAATCCTGCCCACGGTATTTAGGATGTTTTGTAAAGATTCGCCGCTCTCCTTCATTTCACTTGTGGTCGTGGAGAGGCGTTAACAGTGGCTCTTTCGTGTCGGTATCGACCACGAACACAGCCAGCAACTTGGCGGGTTCGGTCTTGCTCGCATTCTCATCCAGGGTGTGCCGATCACCGGGCATCTCCGGAAAGTTCTGCCCGGCTTTGTAAATGACGGGCGGTCCGTCATTGACCGAAGTTCGAATCGCTCCTTGCAATACCGTAGCGTAGATGAAAGCAGACTTCGGATGTATGTGGCCGGGCGATACAACGCCGGGACCGTATTCGACGAGGATACCCTTCATACTCTTGCCGGGCACATTCGGCAGAACCTGATCGAAAACGACGGTAGCCTTTGCACCTTCGTCCTGAGCCGTCGCTGAGCCCGCGCTGAAAGCTGCGACGAGCAGTGTGCACACAAGGATTACCAGCCGCTGCCGCGCGACTGGTCGTGAAGTTCGGAGCGATTTCATTTCTGATATCCTTTCTGGTACGTAGTTGACTGAGCTAAAGCACTCCTTCTTCGACATCGTAAACATCGAAGAAGAATTTCACTTTGCTTGGCGGATGACAGAACTGCGGGATGTAGGTCTCAAAATATTCCTGCACTTCTTCTGATAAATCGCAGAGTCGGAGACAACGCATTTCGTTGTTCCATTTGATGATCGCTTTGGGATCCTTTTGCGTGGTGTTTTCTCGAATCCAGCGATCGACCTCTTCCTCGGTCGCGCCGGTGCCAACGAACTGCTTGAACTTCATTGCGTCGAGTCCGGTGAACTTCCAGAAGTAGGCGCCAAGACCACACGGATAGAAGTTGTATTCGCCGTTGATGCCTAACAGATCAGCGCGCGCTTTATCGAGCATGCGCGCGGCGATGACGAAGCCGCCGAGTGTGTCACGCGGGCTGTGCGGTGGTGTTTTTCTTAGGTCGCGCGCCAGTTGTTTAAGCTTTTCTGTGTTCATAGGTTTGGAAGTTTTGATTTAGTTGGTGGGTACCAGCACCGGGGCGCCTTTGTCCTTCACGAAGAACACGACGAATTTCGCCGGGTTGGTTTGGCTAGCGTTTCGCCCGACGACGTGAACATCCTCAGGACCTTCATAGAACGTCTGGCCAGGTGTCAGAGTCACTTCTTTCCCGCCCCTGACCTGCATTACGATCGAGCCTTCCAGCACATAAATAAATCCATGTGCGTTGTGGCGATGTATTGGGTCCTTGCTGCCCGGAGGATACTCAATCAGGAGCATCAGACCT
>DASXSW010000300.1:0-11457 GCA_036505755.1 Binatia bacterium
TATCAGCGCGTGGTCAACCCGCGCATTGTGCCGCTCGCATGGTTTTCCCATCAGTGGGATGAAGAGCGGAAAGTGCTGGGCCGCGATCCCTGGGCGTACGGCTTGGGCGAAGCCAACCGAAAAAATCTTCAGACGATCATTCGCTACTGCCATACGCAAGGACTGATCAAAAGAGAAATGACCATCGAAGAGCTCTTCTTCGACACCGATCCGGGCGACGCCGGCGGCGACGAAGGGCATTACTGATTCTAATTTTCGAAGCACTAAGTCCGAAGCTCGAATTTCGAAAAAGAATAACTCCGCAGCAAGATGCGGGCGTATCAGAATTCGGCGATGACATTTGGCTTAAAGGCGTCACCCCCGAATGTCTTAATCGGGGGATCCAGTTCCGAGCCCGCCTGGATTCCCGCTTAAAGCATGCGGGAATGACGGAATTCGGAACGACAGTTACCTATCGCAATAAGTTGCGGGAATCGACCCGCAGCGACTGAAGTTCTAACGAGAGGAGAAACATATGAAAGCCGTTTCGCACTCGATAAGCAAGTTTCTTCTCTTGGCAGTTTGCCTCCCATTCCTATGGGCATTCGATGCGGCTCATGCTGCGGAGGGATTACAAAAACTCCGTGTCGCCTACGCGGCAATCACTGCGGCATTCTCGATCCCGTGGATTGCGAAAGAAGCCGGCATCTTTCAGCGCCATGGTTTGGATGTCGAGCTGGTGTATATCGCTGCCGGCTCACGGGCTGTCCAGACGTTGGTGGGCGGAAGCATAGACATTGCGGCGATCGGCGGTCCGGCCGGCGTGGATGCCAAACTCGCCGGCGCGGACACGGTTTATGTCGCGATCCCGGTCAATCGTGTGCTTGTATTCACGGTGGCGGCGCCGCAAATCCAGCGGATCGAAGAGATGCGCGGTAAGAGCATCGGTGTCACGCGCATCGGCACCGTCACGGATTTTTTCACTCGGATTTATCTGCGACAGAACGGACTCGCGCCGGATCGTGATGTTATGATTCGGCAGATGGGCGGTCTGCCTGAGATTGTAGCCGGGCTCAAAGCCGGACAAATCGAAGGCGGCACCTTTGGCTTTCCGGCGGTGCTGCACGCGCGCGCTGCGGGCTTCCGCGTTCTGGTCGATTACAATGCCTCAGGGTACCGTTATCCACTTTCCACCATCATTGTGACGCAAAAACTCCTGCGCACTCAGGAGTCCGCCGTCCGTCGTTTCCTCGAGGCGCACATCGAAGCGGTGCATCGATTCAAGACCGACGCAAACTTCGCGATGAACGTGATCGGAAAATACACCCAGACTACCGACCGCTCGATGCTCGAGGAAACCCAGCGAGTCTATGCCTCGGCCTTCGAGCGGGTTCCCTTTCCTGACATCGAAGTGATGAAGCTCGGCTTAACGCAGGTAGCCGAAACCAATCCGCGCGTCCGCAGCGTCGATCCGAAGGAATTCGTCGATCCGCGATTACTCCGTGAGATCGAAGCGAGTGGATTTGTCAGGCGGCTATACGGTGAGCAGGGGAAGTGAGGATTTGGAGTGATGGAGTACTGGAATGCTGGAGTATTGGGTTTAGGCCCATCACTCCCTTACTCCAACGCTCCAACATTCCAATTTTGCCGTGCTTATTAACATCGTCGGTGCCGGTCCCGCCGGTCTTTTGTTTGCGCTGCTGATCAAGCGCCGCTATCCCGCCTGGCGCGTCCAAGTCTTTGAGCAAAATCCGCCCGACGCCACTTTCGGTTTTGGCGTGGTGTTTTCTCTGAATGCGCTGGCGTTCCTCGAGCGTGACGCGCCGGATCTGTATGAGCAGCTTACGCCTCAGCTCGAAAGCTGGCCGATCCAGCGCATCGTTCACCGGGATGAGCGCGTCGACATCGACGGCAACGGCTTCTCGGCCATCGGCCGGCTGGAGCTCAATCAATTTCTCGACAAGTTGTGCCGCGCAGTGGGCATCGTGATCGAATACGACCACGTCATCGATTCACTCAACCAGGTGCAAGACTGCGATCTCATCGTCGGCGCCGATGGCGCAAATTCATGGGTTCGCCGGGGGTTGGAATCCGAATTCGAACCGCGGATCGAGTGGCTCAGCAATCGCTTCGCCTGGTACGGCACGGAGCAGTCATTTGAATGCTTGAGTCTGACCTTTCGGGCGAATCAAGAAGGGCATTTTGTCGCGCACCATTACCGCCATAGTCCATCAATGAGCACCTTCGTGGTCGAGTGCGATGTTGCGACCTGGCGCCGCGCCGGACTCGATCGCATATCCGACGACGAAAGCCGCGCATACTGCGAGCACGTGTTCGCGCCGGATTTGGGCGGCCATTCGCTGGTGTCCAACAAATCGATCTGGCGCCAATTTCCTTTGCTGGTTAATCGACGTTGGTATGTTGGAAATACCGTGTTGATAGGCGACGCGCTACGCACGGTACATTTTTCTATCGGCTCCGGCACCCGCCTGGCGTTTGAGGACGCCATCGCTCTTGATCGTGCGTTCGCGGAAGCGGGCACGGATGTGCCGAGCGCGCTGGCGGTGTTCGAGCGCGAACGCCAGCCGATCGTAGAAAAGATTATTTCTGCAGCTAATGCGAGTTCCTATTGGTATGAGCGCTTGCCGGATAAAATGAAATTGCAGCCATGGCAGATTGCCTACGATTACATGACGCGCAGCGGGCGCATGACCGACGAGCGGTTGCGCGAAGTTTCGCCGAAATTCATGGCGCGTGTGGACGTGGAGCGCAAGGACATGCCGTAACAACGGACCTATCCTCCAGGGCTCACTAAAAAGACGTCTTCTCGTGAGTTGAAAAAACGACGGTTCGATACAACTGGCAACGTACTCCCTATATACCGCATACCGCATACAGCACCGGACAAAAGATGAGCAGGATTCCTTTAGAACCAACAATGCCGCGATGGGTGGAACGAATGAAGCCGGGCTGTTGGTATCAGATATCCGGCGATCATCCTGATCTCGATTTATCCCCGACGCCTGCTGGTACTCGGTATCTCGAGGACAACGATCCAGCTAGTGATATCAAGATCAATCCTGCCAAAGGAGCGAAGGAGAGACTGCGACGATGGCTGGGCCGGCGTCCTCATGCGCCCTGGGAGGGATGCTGCGGATTTCCCTCGATCACCGAAGGCTGGAACGGCGCGGTGTTCGCGTCGCGTTTAGGAGTCAGTGGCTCGATGATCGTCTTCGGTGGCGGCCACAACGACTACTTCGGCTCCGACGTTCATGCATTCGATCTCAGCACAAGGCAATGGTCGCGAATTTCGGATGGCTATGTTTCAGGAGGAGCTGACGCATATGGCGGGGGCGCGGTCTACCCCGATTCCGTTTACCCCGACGGTTCGCCGTTGCCGCCGCATACTTACGGTTATGTGCAATATGATCCCGTGGGGAATGATTACCTACTGCTCAAGGGGCAATTAGAATTAGGACCGGAAGTAAAAGCGACGCCGATATCGCATATGTTTAATCTGGATTCGTTGACATGGCGCAGAGGTCCTAAACATCCTTCGGCAATGCTTAACTCCGGCGGCTGGACGACGTGGGATGCATCGCGTCGGATTCTCTGGGGCCACTCCGGCGAGAATGGCAACGGGTTCATCGGTTTCACTCCCGATGGCGACAACGGCGATGGCACTTTCGGCTCCTGGACGACGCTTTATCCAAAGAAAATTCAGTTGGCTGATCACAATGCGATGACGATCGATCCAATGCGCGATATTATCGTCGTGATGGTCAACGCCGCGAATGCAATTTATGCGCTTGACCCAGGTACGCCGGCCGGAGAATTGGTGCGGCTTTCATGTTCGGGCGATCAACCAGTCCTTGCAGAGTTTGCCGCGCTGGAATATGCGCCAAATTTGGATCGATTCGTTTATTTCTCCGCGAAAAATGGGCCGCGGCTTTATACGATCAGCGGACCTGCTGGGTCTTCGTGGGCCCAACTGACGAGCGGCGCGTGGAGATGGAGAAGTATTCTCAATGCGGATAACCGCCTTGACCCGATTGCGCATGCGGCAACCAATACAAAATACGATCTTAACAAAGATCACACCTTTGGGCGCTTTCGCATCGCTACATACGGGCCGTTCGATTTTGCGGTTCTAATTCGACACGTAGATACGCCTGTTTACGCGATGACGCTGAATCAGGGTGGCATAACTAAGGGCAGGCAATAAGCAGGTCCTATGCAGGTCAGGTAAGCCTTATGGTCATTTTGCGGGGTTGAGTTAGAACGGTCATATGGTCGTGGTCTTGGACTCTGAGTTTTTTCCTGAACAAAAGTTCTGTGCGGATAATGTGGAAAAATCCTGTTCTCATATAAAATCGTTCTTTCGTAATCGGCGACGCGCGGGACGAATTCACTTGGACCTAATCGCTAATCCGGAGCTATAAAGTTTCATTTCTGTTCCTCATATATATCTAACTCGCCTCAGTTGCGTGATTCCAATTTCCCGATAAAGAAGCCAAAAAAGAATCCGGTGCCGTAAGGCTATTTTCTTCTAGACTAGGAGGCTGGAAATCGACTAACGTCAACTCTATGGCTAGGATTCCAGAGTGGTGGCGCCTGGCCGTCCTCATCGTTCAAGCAAGTTAGGCAAAACAGGTGCGATCCCGATTTATTTGAGCTGTTTGACGAAAAGGAGAAAGACCATGGCTAATAGAGTCGAGATCGGCGGCCTTAGGATCGATGAACGGCTCTATGGCCTAGTGCGAGATGAGATCGCGCCGGGAACGGGGGTGAAGGCCGATGGTGTTTGGAAATCTCTCGGCGAGATTGTGAGAGATCTGGGCCCGAAGAATCGAGCTTTGCTGGCAAAGCGCGATCAGCTGCAACAGCAGATCGACCAGTGGCATCGGGCGCGCAGCGGTCAGTCCTTCAATGTGAAGGAATACGCCGCCTTTCTGAAAGAGATCGGCTACCTCGTCCCCGAAGGCAAAAATTTCAGGATAACCACGGCCAATGTCGACCCCGAGATCGCCGAGATAGCGGGGTCGCAGCTGGTGGTGCCGCTTGACAACGCTCGCTACGCCTTGAACGCGGCGAATGCGCGGTGGGGGAGTCTCTACGACGCGCTCTACGGCACGAATGTCATTCCCGAGGAGGGCGGCGCAGAAAAGGGCGAGTCCTACAATCCCAGACGCGGTGCCAAGGTGATCGCTTACACCGAGGAATTCTTAGACAAGGTCGTCGCCTTGAAACGCGGCAGTTTCTCGGATGTCACTCGATTCTTTCTCAAGCGCGTCGGTCGTAAGAAACAGTTGGCGGCGACGCTCAAGGACGGAAAAACGGTCGGACTGGCGGATGGCGGCAAATTTCTCGGATATCAGGAAAATGCCGGCGAATTGACGAGCATCTTGTTAAGCAACAACGGTTCGCGCGTCGAGATTCAAATCGACCGAAGCCATCCCATCGGCAAGGTCCACCCTGCAGGCGTGAAAGACGTGGTCCTTGAGGCGGCGATCACAACGATTGAGGATTGCGAGGATGCGGTCGCTGCGGTGGACGCCGCCGATAAGACAACGATCTATCGGCATTGGTGCGGCCTCATGAAAGGGAGCCTCGAAACGACCTTTGAAAAGAACGGCCGCCCGCTCGATCGAAAACTCAACCCGGACAAAGTGTTCATCACGCCGACAGGAAGGAAGCTTGCCTTGCCTGGGAGAAGTCTGCTCTTGGTGCGCAATGTCGGCATTCACATGTACACCGACGCGGTGATCACTAAGAATGGGGAGGAGATTCCCGAGGGCTTCCTCGACGCAACGATCACGGCGCTTGCCGCCATCCATGATCTCAAGAGAAAGGGAAAATACCGCAACAGCAAAACGGGGAGCATTTACATAGTCAAGCCGAAACAGCATGGGCCTGAGGAAGTCGCCGCCACCGTCGAACTGTTCCAACGGATCGAGGGCGCGCTCGGATTGAAGCGACAAACTCTCAAGATCGGCATCATGGACGAAGAGCGGCGCACCACGGTCAATTTGAAGGAATGCATCCGGGCGGCGAAAAATCGAGTGGTTTTCATCAACACCGGCTTTTTGGATCGTACGGGCGACGAGATCCACACCAGCATGGAGCTCGGCGCGATGCTGCCGAAGGAAGAGATCAAAGCGCAGCCCTGGATCAAGGCTTACGAAGACTGGAACGTGGACGTCGGCATCGAAACCGGACTCCGAGGCAAGGCGCAAATCGGCAAGGGGATGTGGACCATGCCGGATGAGATGCGTGAGATGGTGAGAACGAAGATCGCCCATCCGCAAGCCGGCGCGAACACCGCCTGGGTGCCCTCGCCAACCGCGGCGACGCTGCACGCGCTGCACTATCATCAAGTCAATGTCCCCAAGCGACAGGCCGAGCTGTCGAAGCGAGGCCGCGCCAACCTCGAGCATATTCTCACGCCGCCGCTGCTACTCGACCGAAAGTTGACGGCTGAGGAAATTCAGCGCGAGCTGGATAACAATGCCCAGGGCATTCTTGGCTACGTCGTCCGTTGGGTCGATCAGGGGATCGGCTGTTCGAAAGTTCCGAACATCAACGACGTTGCGTTGATGGAAGACCGGGCAACGCTCAGGATATCGAGCCAACACATCGCCAACTGGCTCAAGTATGGCATCGTCACGAAGGACCAGGTGATCGAGACCTTTCAGCGGATGGCGCAAGTCGTCGATCGGCAGAATCGCCTCGATCCGAATTACCGACCCATGGCGCCGGACTACGACAAGAGTATTGCTTTTCAGGCGGCGTTGGACCTTGTCTTCAAAGGGTGTCAAGCGCCCAACGGTTACACCGAGCCCGTGCTTCACTCCCGGCGCAGAGAGGTCAAAGCGGCGCAGGAAAAGAAAAGCGGCTAAATTCGCCGCAACGCGCCGCTCGGATAAGCTCGCCAATCGGACGCTGTTTTATCTGCGCACCGTCGATGAAATTCGCGCGTCGTTCGCGAAGCGGGATGAAGGCGCGCACCGAAACGTGTGGTTCTACTCCTACGATCAATCCTCTCACGGTTAATCTAGGTTGAAATCGCCTTCGTGCCTCGACAATCGTTTAGGCGAGAAATGCAAGTAAAAGACGCACCCCGTGGACCCTCAGTCAAAGTTCGGAAAAGTCTGGCATGGGTTCCAAGTAGGTTGCCGATGCGGGACTGTTAAAGTGAACACCAAAAAAAGAAACGTAAGCGTCGAAGATAAAACAATCCTTAAGGCTCGGCTGAAGAAGCGCTCCCAGCAAAGTGCAGGGCGGGATCTCACCATTGCAGAGGAATGGTTTCGCTTTGAAGAAGAGGCGTCGCAGAGTCCTCGGATATTTGATCGAGGCGGAAAATCTCTCCGTTTATGAAGGCATAGCGGCCGGAACCCTATGGCTCTCCATGCGGTTTCGATTAAATTACTTCGAAGGCACGCGATTTCGGGGAAAATAGCGATACCCAAGCTGATCTGCCCTAGACGGATCGTTTTAGCAGGCGCGTCATCGAATTGGTGATCACGAGCGGTCCCGTGCTGCTGATTCTCAGATATCGGATGATCCATACGGCCTGAGAATAGCGTTAAGAAGAATTTCTCAAAGGCGAGGAAACTGGCCGGTTCGGAGCACTTAAACCACTGGATCGGTCACACCGGCCAGCGGATTTGGCTCATCGGGATGGACGCGAATGAGGACCTGTTTGCGGTTTCTGATGCGCCTTCTGATTGGGAGGGCGACGAATGTCATAACTAACGGGTGCGACTTCCAATACGCCCGATAGACTCGCAAGGTAGCGTCCCTGCCCATCACGATCTCAGCGGTGCCGAAGACCGACGGCCCGTCTTTGTTGCCGATGTAGCAAATTACACGCGGGTTCCTGCGCAGGCGCTTAACTTTGTACGAATCGTCAGAGGTCAGAAACTCGATACATCCATTATTGACGGTGAGCCATACCTGGACCTTTATCAGTTCGCCCGATTTCTTGTATGAACCGAACCATTGGTTGTACCTCTTTACGGCGCGCTGCAGGTCAGGTGTCATCGGCTAGGCCCCAAAGATAATAAAGACTCTTCGTCCACCCTGAGTCCAGGATATAAAATAAACGGTTGCCCATACTATCACAGCTGGAGAAAAGGCGATCACATATGTTTGATCGGCTCCCTTTGCAAACTTGCTCGCGATTCGTGGAGGAAGCCAGACGCCACAAGGGCGTCTCCGACGCCACGTTCGAGCCAGATCTCTTCAGCTCGAACTTGCCGATCTCGTAGGTAAGTCGCAGCGACCCACGCCTGCGCGCTATCTCTCGCGATCGGCTTGACTCCTTTAGCAAGGCGACGATAACGTACAAACCGGTTCGCGGCGTCAACTCGCGACTTCCAGAGCAGGGTTCACGCCTCAGCTTCGACTTTAGAACGGGCCTGACAAACTTGACTCCTCATCACCGATGAGCAACGCCCTCACACATCGCGACTACCGCGTGTTCTTCACTGGATCCATGGTCACCCGCCTTGGCGAAGACATGCAAGAGGTGGCAGAGGATTGGCTCGTGTTTGTCATGACCGGTTCGCCGTTTCTCTTGGGGTTGGTGGCGTTTTGCAAGGGGCCTTCACGGGTCCTATTGGCGCCGATATTTGGTGCCGTCGCTGATCGCGTCGATCGTAAGAGGATCCTGATCGGCGTATACCTTTTCCAGGCAGTGCTAGCGTTGTCGTATGGATGTCTTGTCGCAACCAAGCTCATAGCGTTCTGGCACATCGTAATTCTCGCAGTGCTCGACGGTTTGGTCGCGCCACTCAGCCGCGTAACGCGCCAGACTGTCATTCCGGAGCTCGTTCCCAAGGAAAGCCTCGTAAGCGCCATTTCTATCAACAGCGTCGGCAATAACGCTTGCCAAGTAATCGGGCCGCTGGTTGGCGGACTGTTGATTGTCTGGTTGGGCACCGGAGCAGTGTTTTTTATCAACGCCGTTGGCTTTTGCGGCATTATCATCAGCCTACTGTCCATCAAGCTGCCGCGAAGGATTAATAAAAGTGCAGATTTCAACGTTCGGAAAGACGTCATTGAGGGAGCTCACTTTATCTGGAACCAGCCGCTGGTTCTGGAAGTGATGGCGATCCAGCTCTTCTCGTTTTTCTTAGCTCTGCCGTTTAATAGGTTCTTTCCGGTTTACGCGAAGGAGATCTTAAACATCGGTCCCACGGGCCTGGGACTTCTAAGAGGTAGCTTCGCTGCCGGGAATGTTCTCGGAGGGATGGGTCTCATACTTTTTGGAGGGGTGAAAAACCAAGCTGCATTATTGAGAACGGCATCGTTAGGGTTGAGCGTGTGTCTGATCCTGTTCTCGCATTCCTTCTGGCTTCCGCTCTCCGTTATTTCATTGATTCTAACCGGTGTCGCCACGATGATTTTTCGCTCCATCGGCCTCTCCGTGATCCATCTCAACGTTCCCAATGAATTCCGCGGTAGGGTAATGGGGCTTTATCACATGGAACTGGGATTTCGCTCCCTCGGAGCGCTGCTTCTAGGCTCCCTGGGAAGTATTGCGGGAGTTCCTGTGGCCGTTGCGACGGGGTCGGCGCTTTTTGGGCTGATCAGTTTGCTGAGCCCATTCTATAAGAATTATCGCAGCAAGCAGGCTCAAGTCGCCTGGCTGTCTAAGCCGGATGACTGATGTGGATATCGACAAAGTTGCGAGATGGACGGCGATTGAGACCCATGCGCATTCCCAGGTCGAGCTGCAGTGATTGTCTCAAAAGGAGGTTTACTGTGAAGCGGCATTTTACCAGAGAAGCTTTGCCATATTTCTTGGGCATTCTCTTGTTCGCTCCGCCTGTTCACGCTGCGACAGTTAGCCCGGCTCTCTTGAAAGCCAAGCAGGACGCGGAGGCGAGAGGGTATGCATTTGTGGCTGACCGCGAGGAGATTGTCGCAAAAGCCCAAAAGGAGGGAAGACTACGCGTCATAACGAGCATGGAGCCTGAAACTGCCAAGTCTTCCGTGGCTGCTTTCAAAACGAGATACCCGTTTATCGATCTAAGCGTTCAGGTGAGAACAGGCTCCGAGTCGGCGCAGCAGCTTATCCTGCAAATCAAGAGCGGTGTGGCTGCTAAGGAATGGGACGTTGTCTCAACTACCTCCGACCTTCTCAACGACTATATTCCTCATCTCTGGAAGGTGGATCTGCAGGGAATGGCAGAGCGGGGCGTCCTGCAAATCCCTCATCAAATGGTAGATTCCACGCAGCGGAATATCGTGGCTTTTCACAGCCGTTTCCAAGTCATCGCTTATAATAAAAATCTCGTTGCGCCGGCCCTGGTTCCGAAGGCTTGGGAAGATCTTTTGAAGCCTGAGTTTAAGAAAAGAAAATTCTCTCTGGACATTCGTCCTGGAGGCATAGCAACTCTCATACCTGCCTGGGGTCTGGACAGGACAGTGGAGTTTGCTCGAAGATTGGCAAGTCAGGATCCCATCTGGGTCCGAGGCGATCCCAGGGCAATCACAGGGATGCTAGCTGGCGAAATTCCGATGATGGTTGCAGCCAATTTTCATGACCTGAAGCGCGCACAGAAAAAGGACCCGCTCGGCGTTCTCCAGTATTCTATTGTCGAGCCTGTTCCTTTTAGGTTGGCGCTGGCACAATCAATCCTGGCGACGGCGCAGCATCGGCATGCGGCGCTCCTGTGGTTTGACTGGCTTGCGACTGCTGAGGCGCAGAAGATCGCCGATGAGCACGAGCCGATGGCCTCGGCAGTTTACGTGCGTGGAAGCGCGGTGGAACAGGAGCTCAAGGGGAAGAAACTATCGGCCGTGCCGTGGGAAAGCTATCAGAATCTCCAGCCATGGTCGGCGAAGATATTTGAGGCCTATGGTTTTCCTAACGCGGATTCTCAGCGGTGATCACAGATGAATATTGGCTGAGTTAGTAGGAACCTCACGAATAAGAATCTGACCAAGGCTTTCGCCGAAGCCCAAGTATAGACATTTAACAACTTCTTTCCTGGGTGCGGAACCCCTGGGACGGAAGCCTTGGGCTTTACCAAGCCGGAAATGAAGTGATAGGATACAGCCGCGCTCAACATCAACTTGGATAAAGGAGGGAACATGGAACAGCCGAAAGGATTCGAGGTCTTCGAAATCAACCCCCAGATAGTGGCGAAAGGAAAGAAGACGACGGAACTCGTGCGCACGGATCTAATCCGCGCCAATGTTCAGGTGGTCACCGACGGTGGCGAAACGAATCTACATGCCCACACCGGGATGGACGCGATCTGGGTGGTTATGCAAGGAGAGGCGACTTTCTACGGTCAGGGGGATGAGGTTGTCGGCAAGCTCAAAAAGCATCAAGCGATCTTGATTCCTCGCCCTAAACCTTACTGGTTTGAAAGCTCGGGCGAAGAGCCGTTGGTGATCCTTCATGTCATGGCGTATCAGCCAGGGGCGGTCGCAAAACGCATCGATTACTCGCCGAGGAAA
>DASXSW010000301.1:0-9405 GCA_036505755.1 Binatia bacterium
CAGGATCATTCGTGGTCAATTCGCACGAAAGAAATTAATCGAGATCAGCAAATAGGTGTGGAGAGATTACGCCGCGCCGTTAGAGCACCGTGTCCAACCAAAGGTTGAATATGCGATTCTTCGCTCAGGTTGCCCTATCCATGAGTTGCGACCGCGCTAAAATCGGCATATGGATCTGGGTTAACAACTTCCAAGGTAAAAAATTGTCGAAAGTCGAAAACGTTCAAACAATATCTGCACCATTCGCTATCTGGGGCCGGTTAGCCGCAAACTCTGTGGCGCATATGAGCGAGCATCTATTCAATGGCGTGATTGCGGTCATATTACCGCTGATCACGGCCTCCTTGGGTTTAAGTCTCGCGCAGGCAGGCGCTCTCGCTTCGGCGCGCACTTTAATGGCTGGGGTGGCGAGTTTTCCTTCCGGTTTTTTTGCGGATCTTGCCAGCCGGCGCAATGTTCTCCTGGGGCTTTGTATCGGCATGATCGGGTTCGCTTGTTTCGGATTGAGCACGGCGTCGACTTTTCCGGCATTGTTGATTTTTATGGCGCTTGCCGGAATGGGCGGCGGTTGGTTTCACCCGCAGTCGTTGGCGATTCTATCCACTCGATACCAACAGAAACGCGCTTTTGCCCTCGGCGTGCATGACAGTAGCGCCAACTTGGGGGAAGTGATCGGACCGTTAGCGATCGGATTACTACTGGTTTTTTTTGATTGGCGCACGACTTTGCAAATCTGGGCGATTCCAGGATTGACCATAGGATTGCTTTACGCATTGTTCGGCGCCGAAGGAGATCTGGCCGTCCCGCGCGGCCGAGACTATCGACGAGCACTGTGGGAGGACGTGCTCAAGAACAAGGCCGTATTTGGCTTGGTGGCAGTGTCGACGTTGCGTGCGATGGGTCAGACAGCGCTTGCCGCATTCTTGCCGCTGTACTTATCGTTGCATCTTAAACTTGCCGCCGGAGTCGCCGGAGCTTACATGTCAGTATTATTTCTATTCGCTGGCATTGCTCCGGCAGTTGTTGGGTGGATTTCAGACCGTTTCGGTCACAAACTGCTGATTGTCGTGTTTTCGATCCTGAGCGTTGTTACGATCATTGCAATTCCCTATCTTGGCTCCGGGTTGGTCTTAGCGATGGGGCTCGGTGCCTTGGGTGCGCTGCTCTGGGCGCTGCGACCAGTGATTATTTCGGCGGCGATGGCAGCCGCGCCGCAACATCTTACCGGCAGTATCGTCGCGGTTATCTTTGGCGCCAATATGGGAGTGTCGTTCCTGGCGCCAATTATGGCGGGTCTTATCGCGGACCGATACGGACTGCCGATGGCCGTGACCGCGATCGCCATATTTCCCTTACTCGCAGCGTTTATTTCATTGATGCTGATACGCTCGCCGGCCAAGCGCAACAACTAACTAATTCTTATCATTGCAATCTCTAACCGGCGCGCGACACCGCTGCGTTCAATTGGTTGTGGCGATGCGCAGGAAAACATTCCTGGTCGGTTCGACACTTTACGACCCAAGAGCTAAAGCTGTGACCAATACTTGCGTTTGTTGATTAGCGACGACGTTTACGGACTAGTTTGGCCGTTGTTGTCTTTGATCCTTTCGCTTCTGCCGCTACATCGCTAGCCGAGCCTTCCAGCTTAGGCTGGATATTGTCATTGATCCACTTCTGGTCCCACCATTCGACTGGGAGAACCGGCACACCGTGCAGATAGACGCCGAAATGCAGATGGTCTCCCGCGGCAAGGCCGGTTTCGCCGGTTTTGCCGATGACCTGCTTCTGCTTAATTTGCTCGCCGACTTTGACGTCTATGGAGCTTAAATGAGAATAGAGAGTAAACAGGCCAAGCCCATGATCGATGATCACGGTGTTGCCGTAGATTCCCAGATCGCCGACGAAAGCGACGATGCCGCTGTTGGCGGCTTCCGCCGGGTAATTTTTCGTGACGGATAGGTCGTAACCGACGTGATAAGCGTGGTCGATCGTTTCGTCTTTGTAAGTGTAGGTTCGGGCGTCCGCAAAATTCGCCTCGACTTTGGAATTGGTGAGCTGATTAAAAGCGCCGTGCCAGAGAATTGACGGGGTGGATTTCTCGGTGACCGACCTGATCTTGTCTTCGTTTTCTTTGCGAAGGTCTTTATTCACTTTTATGAAGATGTCTTTAGGGCTTCCTTGGCGGGCGCCGACGTCATGGAGTAGGGGCGCCACTTTGCCCTGGATAAACTCGTCGGAAATCGCCAGCGTGCTCTTCTTGTATTTGACGTTCTTAAGCTCGTAGACAAGTCTCATCTCTCTTGTGTTGCCGGCTTTATCCGTAGCCACCAATGACGCTTTTTCGTTCTCGGCAACGTTGTAGGGGTGGGCGAAAAAAGCGATGTAGTGATCCGGATGCGCTTTAATCTGGTTTTTGTATCCGGGAAAGAAATAATTGCCGATTTTTACGCCGGTCATGATCGCGTCGGCTGACGGTTTGTAAACGATCATACCGACGCCGCCGAAGTTGACGTAGCGGTCGTCGGCCATGAGTTCCAGTGTCGGCGGTGTGATGTCGATGGTGAGGTTTTTCTGGACGACTGTTTCGTTGCCACGAAAGAAACGCCACAAGGAGCGATCCCGCGCCGTAACGCGCAACACGGCTGGTCCTTCTTTCAGGCCTGCGAGCTTGGCGGAAAGCGCGACGGTAAATTTCTTTTGCATCACCGGTTGATCGTATTCCTCGGACGCGAGCGCATACTCGGTACCGCCGGAACTCAAGACCGCCGCGAATGATTTTAAGCCGCTTCCCTGTTCGACGACCTCAATCTGGAGCGGCGCAAGGCCGATCGTGTCGGTGTCCGGGGTGATCTTGATTTGCGGCTTGTGCCATTCGAATCGTGGAAGAATAAAATAGCCGCCAGCGACCAGTAGGATCACGAACAAGATCAAAAAGGTGCCGACGCCGGGAAGAAGCCGTCGTTTAGGTCTACCGATTTCGAGAGCGCTCATGCTTTTAGATGGGTATGATGCGGAATGACTTCCCAGCCAAGATAAACGTGGCTCGCGGCGATGTCAACAAAAGTCTAGCGGATCTGATCACCGCTGACGAAGTTTCGGGGAAACTCGATTGTATCCCTAGACCCAATGAAATGAATGGCGCCGGCTAAAGCATGCCTTTGTCGCTGAAGCTAAAGAAGCGGTCGTAACCGATCACGACGTGATCGAGCACGCGCACCCCCATGACATCGCCGACTTCTTTGAGCCGTTTGGTAATATCGATGTCCTCGGGACTCGGCGCCGGATCGCCACTCGGATGGTTGTGGACGAAGATTACCGCCGCGGCGGATTCGCGAATCACCGGATTATACACTTCGCGAGGATGGACAAGCGAGGCCGTAAGGGAGCCTTCGGAGATCTTGACTTCGCGAATTTTACGATTCTTGTTGTTGAGCAAGACGACGTAAAAGAGTTCGCGCTTTTCACGGCCGAGATTTTCCCGGAAATGGTGGTAAACGTCCTCCGAGGACCGCAGCGGCTCGCCGGTTTGCCATTTTTGGCTGCCCATACGTTTGCCGATCTCCAGACACGCCTTGATCTCTGCGACCTTCGCCGGGCCTATCCCCTTAACCGTGACGAGCTCGCTAATGGACGCGTCATCAATTCCCTTCAACCCGCCGAATTGACTCAAGAGTAAACGCGCATGATCGATTGCGCTCTCGCCGGTGCTGGCGTTGCCATTTCGCAGGATAATCGCGAGAAGTTCAGTTTCGCTAAGCGACTGGGGGCCTTTGGCAAGAAGTTTTTCTCTCGGTCGATCTTCCTCGGGCCAATCTTTGATGGTCTGGTATGAAGCCATTCTCTCCTCGCTGTGGCATCCGACTCGCCGCCGCCGCGGCGGCCAAGTCGATCGAGTAGCGAGAACCCGTCTACCATAATGGGAGCGGTTTAGTCCAATACGCGAAGGACGAGTCCTTTGAGGTATTCGCCTTCCGGATGATGAAGGCTAATCGGATGGTCGATCGGGTGACCGAGTCGTTTGACGATGCTCACTTTTCGTGTTGCATCGACGGCCGCGCCAAAAACAACTTTTTGAAAAAGGTCGGTCGAAAGATGCTGTGAGCAAGAGAACGTCAAAAGCATGCCGCCGGGTTTGAGATGCTTGAGCGCATGCAAGTTAAGAAACTTGTATCCGCCGGTTGCAGCCATAACGTCGCTGCGCTTGTGGGCAAGCGACGGCGGGTCCAAGACGATCAAGTCGAATTTTCTATCGGTCTCTTTTAAGTAAGCGAACGCATCGCCTTTGAGTAGCTCTCCCGGAGCCTCCGCGAAGCCGTTCAATGCGAGATTCTGTTCCGCCAGCTCTAAGGCCGGCCTCGAAGAATCAATCGAAATGATTTCCTTGGCTCCGCCGCCAAAAGCGTAGACTGAAAGGGCGCCGCTGTATGAAAAAGCATTCAATATTTCTTGATCTCGCGAGGCAGAGGACAAAAAAATCCGGCTGTCACGTTGATCCAGAAAGAAGCCGGTCTTTTGTCCCCGCCGCACGTCGACGAGAAACTTGAACCCATTTTCCTCGGCGGTGATCAATTCCGGCGGCGCGTCTCCCGCCAGCACGCCCGCGGACGGCTCCAATCCTTCCTCCTCGCGCACCCTTCCTTCACTCCGTTCGAAGATGCCTTTGGTGACTCCGAGCGCTGACAGGGTGGAAACGATATCGTCCTTGAATAAATCCATGCCGGCGGTGAAAAACTGGCAGACGAAAAAATCGGCATAGCGGTCGACGATAAGCCCCGGGAGAAAATCGCCCTCCGCGTTGATCAAACGATACGCGTTGGTTGCGCGCGCGAGGTGTTTTTCTCGTAACAAGAGTGCTTGTGTGAGGCGGCGAGAAAAAAAGTTTTGATCGATTGGCTCGTCTTTCGATGTGAGTATACGCACGCGGATTTGTGACTTCGGACTGTATAGCCCACGGGCGATCCAGTTCTTCTTGCTGTCGAAGACATCGGCAACGTCGGCACTTTCCTGGGTGCCGTCAGCTCGTTCAATGGCGCCGGAGAAGATCCACGGATGGCCGTTTAGGACGGGGCGTTCGCGGCCGGATTTGAGGTAGATTGTCAACATGAGATTGGATTGTGCCAAAAAGTAGGGGCGCAGCATGCTGCGCCCCAACGATTCACGCACCCGACAACTGATGTAGATTGCCTATTCCTTGCGAATGAACGTGCCGCTTTTGCCACCGCTCTTTTTGGCAAGACGGATCTCGCTGATGGTCATCTCTCGATCGACTGCCTTGCACATGTCGTAGATCGTAAGGGCCGCAACGGAAACGGCGGTCATCGCTTCCATCTCAACGCCGGTCTTGCCGCTAACCCGAACCGTCGCCTCGATGTCGACCCGGGCAGGCTTTTCGCCCGGTATGAGTTCGATTTCCACAGAAGTGATGTTGAGCGGGTGGCACATGGGGATCAATTCTGATGTTTTTTTTGCCGCCAGGATGCCCGCCACGCGCGCGACGGCGAACACGTCACCCTTCTCGATTTTGTCTTCCAAAATGAGCGCAAGTGTTTCGGAAAGCATGTGAATAGTGCCGCGGGCGGTGGCAATCCTGCTGGTAATCTCCTTCTCGCTCACGTCGACCATACGCGCGCGGCCTTGTTCATCCAAATGACTGAGTTTCGCCATGTCTATCCATCTTTCTTTCTAAGCGCTAGCCTTTCATGTTACAGAAACTATATGGCGAATAAAAGTCATTATCGCGTGATCATTCTTGGTTCCGGAGCCGCCGGTCTCACCGCAGCGATTTACGCGGCGCGGGCCAATCTTCAGCCGCTCGTCATCGAAGGCGCGCAGCCGGGGGGACAGCTTACGATTACAACCGATGTCGAGAATTATCCAGGTTTCCCCAAAGGTATTATGGGACCTGATCTAATGGAGGATTTCAAAAAGCAAGCCGTTCGCTTCGGAACCGAGACGGTTTTTGGCGAAGTAACCTCAGTGGACCTCAAGCAGCGGCCGTTCCGGGTTGTTGTTGGCAAAGAATCCTATACTTGCGATGCGCTGATCATTGCCACAGGAGCGACGGCAAAACTCTTAGGCTTGGAATCGGAAATGAAGCTCATGGGCCATGGCGTCTCCGCGTGCGCGACCTGCGACGGCTTTTTCTTCAAAGACAAGGACCTTGTCGTCGTCGGCGGCGGCGATACGGCGATGGAAGAAGCGACGTTTCTCACCAAATTTGCCAACAAAGTGACCGTAGCGCATCGCCGGGACCAGCTGCGCGCTTCCAAGATCATGCAAGAGCGCGCCGAGAGAAATCCCAAAATCACCTTTGTTTGGAATACGGTTGTCGACGAAGTATACGGCGATCCAAAAGCAGGTGGGGTCACCGGCGTTAAATTTAGGAATGTGAAAACCGGGGTGACGGAAGATTTCAAATCCGACGGGCTATTCATCGCCATCGGCCATGAACCGAATTCCAAACTCTTTGTCGGACAATTGGATCTAGATCCCAACGGATACATTGTCACTCATGACGGAACGAAAACCAAAATCTCCGGGGTCTTTGCATGCGGCGACGTACAAGATCACATCTATCGCCAAGCGGTTACCGCAGCCGGAACGGGCTGCATGGCGGCCATCGACGCGGAGAGGTTTTTAGAGAGCGAGCACGGCTAGCAAATTTTAAATCAATGTCCCATCGGGTTTCATGATCAAGGATTCGGTAAGCGGGAGAAATGTTCGCCAGCCGCCGTCGTCGATCGAGCCCATGATTCGTAGATCTTTCTCGGGCGCGAGTCCCAGAACACGTTTAGTTCGATCTGGTAGTTGACACCCGACTCGGTCGATATGCTCTTAACTTCGGGACGGCTGATCAATTCAACGAGCTTGATGTAGGGACGAGCGGCAAATGCCAACATGCGCGTCCTGATGGGATGTCGAATCTACTTCGATCGCCGCCGCTACGAGTAACCCAGGCGGAAATAAAATTTTGACACGCACGATCATTGACCGGAGCAAGAGCAATGCCCCCGGCGAATGATTATTTTAGGCTCTGAGATCGAGGAGGCTTTTTTCTAGACGGGAATTCTAACTAACTGTGAGACTCGACTCTCGTTGGAAAAAACGGTGGGCGGTTACGGCTCGAGTTTTTGGAGTTCTGCGAGAAGGTACTCGCGACTTTTTATTTCGCTACCGTCATTGAATCGTATGAAATACGGCTTGCCGGATGTGCCCGATATACTTGCGACCTTGTCAATAAAGTCACGGGCTGATTTTACTTCGGCGGCGTTGGCGGCCCATTTGCCGTGCAGAAAGCGAACGGCGCTTGCGACCTCGTAGGTGGAGCCATTGCGGATAAACTTGGCGTCTTTGAGGTCGCCTACCTGCTTGATCAAAGCTTCGATTTTTTGCTTTTCGGTTACGGGCAGGTTCTGGGCAAGAAGGAATGACGGCGCGGCAACTAGCAAAAACAGCCATAAAGTCAGTTTAGTTAGATTTGTCACGGTTACGTAGCTAGCCATACGTAATTTAGACGTACAAAAACCAAAAACGTTCCGGCTCTCATTCTATCCCTAATTGACAGTTTTCCGAATCATGTCCAAAACCTGGTCGGTGGTCCTGACACGCGCCATGCGCGGGAATATGGTATTCATAAAAGCGGCCATGGAGTCTTCATGGGAATTACTGCAGGCGTCGCGTACAACTATGACGCTATAATCATGATCCCGCGCCGAATAAACGGTCGAAGCGACGCCGACGTCGACGGCGCCACCGGAGATAATGATCGTGTCGATGCCACGGGTGCGTAAGGCCAAGTCGAAATAGGTCTGGTGGAAAGTGCTCCAACGGTATTTGGGGATGACGTAGTCTTCGTGGCGCGGCGCAATTTCCTCGATTACTTTTTGTTCCCACGAGCCTTCCGTCGCGCCATGGACCGTCGGACGGCAGTCGTCGTTGGGCCAAGGCCGAAGCCGCATGTCGGTGTCGGTAACGATCATACTGCGGCTCTCGCCGTCGGGCCGGTGATTGGCCATCGCATAATAGATGACAATCCCAGACTGCCGCGCCGCGTTCATCAAGCGCACGGCGTTATCAACCGCCGGTTTCATTCTTTTTTTCGTCTCTTCCGGCGCGCCGTGGTAGTAAACGTTCAACATGTCGAAAAAGAGGAGCGCGGTTTGACGGTTGTTTAGATAATTAACGTTCATATTCGAATCTCCTTATCATTGACGAGCTTGTCAGATGCGAGCTAGGCATAAGCAATCAGTTACTCAGGCAGCCGATTTCCCACCAATTGCGATCGAGATCGCTCAGTAGAAAAGATTGACCATCCGTTATCTCTTTGATTGCGTCGATTGAAGTGATGCCGAATTCTTCACGGCGGATCTGTAATTCTTTATGGGCCTCTATCAGCGCCGACAGCGACTGGACGGTCACGGTATGCCGCTGCAGTGGCGTGAGATATTTTCGGTTCTTTTCGGGAATTTCGAGACTTACCACGTACCAGGGCGTTGATGGATGCTTGATATCATGAGGCCTGATCGTCGGCACGTGAGTGATGACATCGAGGCCCAACGCTTCGGTGTAAAACTTAACCGACGATTCCAGATGAGTGCATTCAATCGTGCCGTGGGTCATCGCTTGCGGAATATAGCCGCACCCCGGCAGTTTTTCTTCGGTGAGCTTGGTCTTCCACGGATAGGCGACATGTTCCGGCAATCCCGCCTTGTGCCGGTTCTCGTAGGATTCGATTTCCCAATAATTGCCGCCGGGCTCGACGAAGAACATCGAATAGGAACCGTCGCGCTCTTTGCGCTTGACGACTTTCTTGAGGCCGAGCTTATCTTTTTCGCCAAGCAGGAATTGATACGCCCGGTCGACTTCCAGGTTGTTCGACACGCGCACGCCGTAGTGATTGCGTTCGGGTTTGTCTTTCACGTCAGCGCCACCTTCGTGCAGGATCAATTTCCACCCGGTGTTCGGGTGTTTCATCACGGCTTCATAGTCGCGTCGCTCGATGAGCTCCAAAGCCAAGACGCGCGATAAAACCGGGATCGTCTCGTCGAGAAAGCGGACCTCGGTATGACCGTGGACGAGGCCGGTGGGTTGAATGACCGATCGAACGGATGACGGCATGGCGGTCTCCTTAAGAGGAACTCGATGGGCTAATGGACAGATAGGACTAATATTAAAAAAGACCAATGAAGTGTCGAGAGGATGTTCATTCTGCCACGATGCGGTTCCTGAGCATACCGATTTTTTCGACTTCGGCTTCGACGACATCACCCGGCTTGAGCCACCAGGGGACCTGATCCGGTTTTCTCCCCGCCGCAACTCCTCGTGGAGTCCCAGTGGTGAGCACGTCGCCCGGGTTAAGCCCCATCTGCGACCAGTAGGCGATCATGTCGCGGACCTTGAAGATCA
>DASXSW010000302.1:0-3306 GCA_036505755.1 Binatia bacterium
CACGTAGCGATCGGAGATCTCGGCGCGACGGCGGCGGAAGTAATCTGCCCCCTTACGACCAATCAGTGTAAGCTGAACTTCCTTTTCGGGACCTTGCTCACGTCTAAAGGCCTCAGCAGCGCGGATAAGATTGGCGTTATAGCCACCGCACAGCCCGCGATCCGAGGTTAACAGCACGAGCTGGATTCGCTTCTCTTCACGAACGGTGAGTAGCGGATGGGCGTTGCTTGCGACTCGCGCCGCAAGATTCTTTAATAAATCAGTCATTTTCTCGGCATACGGGCGCGCCGCTACCGCCGCCTCTTGCGCGCGTCGCAGTTTGGCAGCCGATACCATCTTCATCGCCTTGGTGATCTGCTGCGTATTGCGGATCGAGCTGATCCGCTTGCGGATCGCTTTAAGGGTCGCCATTATCCCTTACAAGTTGCGGGTTCCGAGTTGACCAGAACCCTGAAACCCGAAACCTGAATCTAATATTTAAAAACCGCTTTAAACTCCTCCAGCGCCTTGTTCATCTTGGCGCGGAGGTCGCTATCCAGTTCGCGTTTCTTGAGAATGTCGGCAAAAATATCCGGGTGCTTCGACTCAACAAAAGAATAGAGCTCCTGTTCGTACTTCTTGAGGGCCGTAAGCGGAAGCTCATCGATGAATCCGTTGGTGCCGGCGTAGATGATCAAGACCTGTTTTTCTACCGGCAGCGGCTCGTACTGATCTTGCTTGAGTAGTTCCACGAGACGACTCCCACGATTGAGCTGGCGCTGCGTCGCCTGATCCAAGTCCGATCCGAATTGCGCGAAGGCTGCCATTTCACGATACTGCGCGAGTTCCAACCGGAGGGTGCCCGCCACCTGTTTCATCGCCTTGATCTGGGCGTTGCCACCGACCCGGGAGACCGAGATACCGACGTTGATGGCCGGTCTGACACCGGAATAGAAAAGATCGCTTTCCAGAAAGATCTGGCCGTCGGTGATGGAAATTACGTTGGTCGGAATGTAGGCAGAAACATCACCGGCTTGGGTTTCAATGATCGGAAGCGCCGTCAGCGATCCACCACCGCGGGCATCGCTCATCTTCGCGGCACGCTCCAGCAACCGAGAGTGGAGATAAAACACGTCTCCGGGAAATGCCTCACGTCCCGGCGGCCGACGCAGCAGCAAAGAGAGCTGACGATAGGCAACGGCGTGTTTCGAAAGATCGTCATAGATCAGCAGAGCGTGGCCGCCATTGTCACGAATGTGCTCGCCCATAGTGCAACCGCTATAGGGAGCGATATATTGGAGCGGAGCCGACTCAGACGCCGTGGCGGCAACCACAATGGTATAGTCCATGGCGCCGGATTCTCGGAGTTTATCGACGACTTGTGCAACAGTCGATCGCTTTTGGCCGATAGCGACATAGATACACATTACATTGCCGCCCTTTTGGTTGATGATCGTATCAATGGCCACCGCGGTTTTGCCTGTCTGCCGATCGCCGATGATCAATTCCCGCTGCCCGCGGCCGATGGGAATCATGCCGTCAATAGCCTTCAGTCCCGTTTGGAGCGGCTCCTTAACCGGCTGACGCGCGACGATACCAGGCGCTTTGATCTCGATTCTCCGCCGATCCTTGGTTTCGATGGGTCCCCGGCCGTCGATTGGCTCGCCCAAGGCATTGACCACGCGTCCTACCAGCCCCTGGCCCACAGGTACCTCGGCGATTCTGCCGGTGCGCTTGACCGTGTCACCCTCTTTGATCATATGGCTTTCGCCGAAAAGGGCGGTTCCGACATTGTCTTCTTCGAGGTTCAGCGCGACGCCAAAAATACCGTGGGGAAATTCCAACAGCTCACCGAGCGCGACTTTGTCCAGCCCGTAAACGCGGGCAATGCCATCCCCAGTCGAAAGAACCGTGCCGATCTCCTGGATCTCAACCGACTTCTCGTAGTCCCGGATCTGTTCCTTTATGATGCGGCTAATCTCCGCTGTTCCGATCTCCATAAATAGATCGCTCCTTAGTATCCGCGCGCGATGCGCTGTTTCATTTTCTCGAGCTGAGTCCGCACACTGCCGTCATAAACCTTGCCTTCAAACTCCACTAAGACACCACCGATGAGGCTGGGGTCCGTCTCCTGCTGCAGCACTATTTCTTTGCCGGAGATTCGGTGCAGTACATCCCGCAGCCGGTCCACCATCAGCGCCTCGAGAGAGCCGGGGCTGACAATATTGGCTTCCGTACGACCCCTGGTCTCATTCAGCAAGCGCCGGTAACGAGCAGCAATCGAGGGAAGATAAGCGAGTCGATCACGCTCCAGCAAAAGCGACAGGAAATGAATCGCCAAAATCGAAAGTTGCAGCCGGTTCGATACTTCGATGACGACTCTCTTGCGGCTGTCTATTCCAAAGGCGGGATTGGTCAAGACCTTTTGCAACTGCGCGCCTGTATAGGCCCCGAGAAAGCTTTCAATCTCTTGGCCGATTTTCTCTTCTTGCCCCGCTTCGCGAGCCAATTGAAAGAGCGCCTTGGTATATCTCCGACTTAAACTGCCTTCGATCATGCAACCTGTCCGATGCTTTGAATGAAATCTCCGACCAAGCGACTCTGATCAGCCGAAGAAAGATGGTGCTGGACGAGCTCGCGAGCCGCGGCTTCAGCCTGGCTGGCCATTTCCTCACGCATTTTTTGCCGCGCCACCCTGACTTCTTGATCAGCAAGAAACCGCGCGTCTTCCTTAATTTTGGCGGCGAGCGTTTGCGCGTCGCTAAGGAGCTTTGCCTTCTCCCTTTCGCCTTCAGCCCGCAGCGACGCTACCATCGACTGGGCCTCCTGTTCCACCCGCGCCAGCCGTTCCTTGTAGTCTTGAACTATCGCCTCAGCCTGCTGTTTTCTCAAAGCCGCCGCCCGGACCGCCGCGAGGACTTCGTCGTGCCGCGATCGGAGAAAGTTACGGACTAGCGGCAGTGCGTAATGAACTATGATGAAGGCAAAAATTAGAAAATTCCCGAGCGGGAACCAGATTTGATGAATGGATGGCGCATGGTGCTCCGCTTCCGCGGCCGAAGCCCATGCCTGTGCAACGCCAAAGAGCTCGAAAAAACTCACCCTACGTTCCTCCCGAGGACCTTGCTCGCCATCTCCTGTGCTATCGTTCTGACCTCAGCCGCTGCAAATTGCCATTCTTTCTGTACTTGGCTCTCCACTTCCTGCCGTACCCCTTCCAGCATTCCCATCGCTTCCTCGCGGGCCTGATTCAAAACTCTTTCACGTTGCTGGCGCGCCTGCTGTAGAATCGCCTCCTTAGCAGCGTAGCCGTTGGCTTGCGCTTGG
>DASXSW010000303.1:0-3621 GCA_036505755.1 Binatia bacterium
GCACTTTGCGTGTTGGCGGGAGTCGGTGTCAGCACCGGCATTGAGCGGTATCATTCGGCTAGCCAGATGGTACAGGTCGCAGGCGCGGCGACCAGCGCCACGCCGCAGAGTCTCCCCGACTTTGCCAGCCTGGCCAAAAAAATCGGTCCGTCTGTGGTCAACGTTTCGACCACGCAGATTCGCAGGCGGACACAAGATCCGTCGTCGCCCTTCGGCGGTGATGATCCCAGTAGCCAATTCTGGGAGAGATTTTTCGGTGGGCCCATGCCACGCGGGCCGCAACGGCAAAACGGTTTGGGTTCCGGATTCATCATTGACGGTAACGGAACCATACTCACTAATTATCACGTCGTCGACGGGGCTCAGAAGATTGCCGTGACTTTGGCGGACGGGAAAAATTACGATGCCAAGGTGATCGGCAAGGACCAAAAGTCCGATATCGCGGTAATCAAAATCGACGCGGGTCACGATCTGCCAGCGGTAACGTTGGGCGACTCCGATCACCTTGAAGTCGGTGAGTGGGTGATGGCGATCGGTAATCCTTTCGGTCTTGACCATACAGTGACATCCGGCATCGTCAGCGCCAAGGGACGGCAGATTGGCGCCGGTCCATACGATAATTTCATTCAAACCGACGCTTCGATCAATCCCGGCAACTCAGGCGGGCCTTTGATCAATCTGCGCGGTGAAGTAGTGGGCATCAATACGGCCATCTTCAGCCAGTCCGGTGGCAACATCGGCATTGGCTTCGCAATTCCGACAAATTCGGTGAAGGAATTGCTGCCGCAACTCAAAGACAAAGGGAAGGTCGTACGCGGCTATCTCGGTACGACGGTGCAGAAAATTACGCCGGAAATCGCCGACTCGCTCGGCTTGAAACAATCCAAGGGCGCGTTGGTGGCAGAAGTTTTAAAGGGCAGTCCGGCCGAGCGCGCCGGGATCAAACTCGGCGACATTATCACCGAGTTTAACAGTAAAGAAATCAAAGACTCAGCGGACCTGCCAGCACTTGTCGCGCGCGTGACACCGGGAATGACGGTCCAGCTGAGAGTTCTGCGCGATGGCAAAGAAGTGACCTTGCCGCTGACGGTCGGTGAAATGAAAGAAAATGAAATCGTTGCCTCGACCCAAGAAGGCGACTTAGGCATGGCGGTTCAACCCGTGACGCCGGAAATAGCGGAAAGTCTGGGGATCGATCGCGCTGAAGGGCTCGTTGTTACTTCGGTGACTCCGGGCAGTGCCGCAGACGAGGCGGGCTTGAGAGCCGGCGATCTGATTGCGCAGATCAATCGCCGTCCAGTGAAGAGTCTCGCCGAATATAACCGCGAAATAGCGCGAAGTGAAAAAGACAAATCGGTGCTATTTCTGGTGCGTCGCGGACAGGGAAGCCTGTTTCTGGCGCTAAAGCGCTAGCTCAAGAGCGATCTATTTACCAACCTCGTTCAGCTTTCAGTGGCTCTATTCTCCACCGTTCTGAAAGCTGAGCGAATTTCTTTATCTCGTGCCCTCACTGCTTTAGATTCAGACGGATTTCATTCGGATAACTTTTCCTGATAGATTGCCTTCTTTGACTAGAGTAAGCGGGAGAGAGCTAAATGAAAGTGGGTCTGATCGGCCATCGAGGCGCGGGGAAAACAACCATATTCAACATGTTGACGGGGCTTCAAGCTCACGTTGGCGGCTTTGGCGGCAAGGAAGAAGTTCATCTCGGCGTAATCAAAGTTCCCGACCCGCGCATCGACAAGCTGTCGGAGCTTTTTAAGCCGAAAAAGACCACTTACGCCGAAATCCGCTTCACTGATTTTCCGCCGAGCGAGACCGAGGAGGATCTTAAGTCGAATAACGCGATCGTTACACAGATGCGCGAAGTCGATGCCATTGCGCTGATATTGCGTGACTTTGACAGCGACGCCAATCCTATAAAAGAATTAAACAATCTGCTCGCCGAAATGATTCTCACCGATCTCGCTGTGGTCGAGAACCGACGCAACCGTTTGAAGAAAGAAAAGGCGCGACCCCAAGAAGAGAGCTTGCTCGAGCGCTGCACAAACGCGCTGGAAAACGAGGAGAGCTTGAGAAATCTGAACTTCAGCGCCGACGAAGAAAACTTGGCCGCTGGCTTCGGCTTTCTCAGCCGCAAGCCCTTGCTGGTCATCTTCAATCAGGCTGACGAAAAAGCCGGAAGGCCAGTCGATGCAGCCTACCAAGAAGACCTCGAGCGGCGCGGATTGGAAGGGCTCGCTCTCGCCGGCAAGGTAGAAATGGAAATCGCGCAGCTCGATGAAAGCGACCGGGTGGCATTCCTCAAAGAGATCGGTATCGAGGAACCGGCGCGTGACCGGTTTATTCGCGCTTCCTACCGACTTCTGGATTTGATCAGTTTCTTTACGACAGGCGAGGATGAAGTCCGTGCTTGGACAGTCACTCATGGCACAGCCGCAAAGAAAGCCGCAGGCAAAATCCACAGCGATATCGAGCGGGGATTTATTCGTGCCGAAGTGATCGCGTACGACGAGTTCATCGCTTACGGCAGCGAGGCGAAGTGCAAAGAAGCGGGGAAGCTCCGCCTGGAAGGCAAAGATTATATCGTCAAAGACGGCGATATCATCCATTTTCGGTTTGCGGTCTAGCCGATCGCCCGACATTTCTCAGCGAGAACTCTTTCAAACTGGAGTTTGAGTGAAGGCGTAAAATAGACTATCATCCGCCGCTGCCAATGCTCCAGAAGGAGATTGCGATGAGGAAGGAATTGCATTGTCATGCCGGAGTTCGTTCAAGTCCGTTGCGAAGAATTGCGCGGTTCTTAAATGGTTCGCTGTGCCTGGGGCTGTCGATCATAGCCACCCACAGAATCGCCTCTGCCAACCCTTATCTCGCGAAGCCGGGTGAACGACCGACCCATATTCGCATTGCGACCTGCGCGGTTTCTGGCGGCTTTGCTCATCTATACACAGCGTTGGAAAACAATCTCTTCGATAAATACGGTTTCAAAGTGGAACATGTCTTTATCCGCGGCAGCGGACCGGCGCTTGCGGCATTGATGGCGGACGAGATTCAATTCCTTTATTGCGCCGCCGACGCGACGATTCCGTCTCTGGCGGCGGGAGTTGACGTTAAGCTTGTTGCGGCGCCTTTGATAAAACTCCCGTACGTGTTAGTCGCCCGCAAAGAGATCCGCAGGCTCGAGGATCTTAAAGGCAAATCCATCGGGGTGGCGCGGGCTGGCGACCTAAGCGATCGGCTATCGCGCATGGTGGCAAAAAAGTTCAACATCCCTGACGTTACAATGCGGCCCATTGGCGGCAGCCAGTCCGAGCGCTACCAAGCGATGGCGGCCAATATCGTCCAGGCAGTCGTGATTACTCCGCCGCTGGATGTCCGGGCAAGGAATGACGGCTTTAACGTGCTTTTTCGCTTGATCGATTTGGATATTCCTTTTATCTACAGTTCCCTTCACGCAAGCACGCGGACGATTCGCGAACGGCCGGAGATGGTGCAGCGGATGGTCGCGGCGTTCGGCGAAGCGATTATCTTTGCCGATAAAAACCCGGCCAAGGCCAAGGCGGCGATCTCGAAAGTCATGCGGGTGAAGGAAGAAGAAGCGCTCCAGGTGGCCTACAA
>DASXSW010000304.1:0-7747 GCA_036505755.1 Binatia bacterium
AGCGCCGCGTGCGGCGGAGCGCCTTCCTGAAGATCGGCCGCGGCTTTAAGTAGCCGCCGCCGCATGGCGGCGATGCCGATATCGCTGCTGCCCAAATGCTCCCGCGTCCGGTCCACGATGCCACCCATGCCTTCCTGAACCGAGAAGTCTTGTTCGCCGATTCCCTTGATGCCAGTGAAGGTAAGAGTTTTCTGCAGCTCACGGTCGATCAGATAATCGTTGGCGATGTTTCGCGCCGGATAATGGGTGCCAGGAATAAATTCGACGTGGACGCTGGACCCGGCTCTCATCTCGGCGATTTCCCTCGCGCTCAAAGGTTCTTCGAAATTCCAGGTGAAAACCCAACGCATGCAATTTTCGTCATCGATGGGCACAAAGGCGTGGGCGATTTTTTTGCTTATACCGCTGCCGCCGCCGGGCGGCATGGTGTAGAACGGCATGAGAAAATTGTTGTAGCGCCAGTAGTCCTTGCCTTCACGGCCTTTGTACTTGCCGCCGATCATGACGCCATAGTCGGTATCCTTCGCAACCAGTTGAGGCGGATTGCTGCGCACCCGGTGCACCAGGCGGGGATTGCCATCGCGCTTTCCCTGCTCCTGCCATTCGTCGAGCCTACGGTGCGAGTCCAACGTGCTATGGAGAAATACCGAATGGATGGTGTCGATGCCGCCATCGATAGCCTGAACGAAATTGGTTTTCTGGAAATTCCAAGAAGTAAATCGGTGCCCGTCCGGAACCCGGGCCCATTCCAATTCCGGAAGTTCCGGAATTTGTTCTTTCGGTCCCATGTAGGTCCACAACACTCCCGCGCGCTCGCGCACCGGATAAGCGGTGAGCTTGATATTTTGCTTGAAAGAGCTCTTCTCGTCTTCGGTGGGCATGTCGACGCACTTTCCTTCTACGTCGTACTTCCAGCCATGATACGTGCAGCGCAGGCCGTTCTCCTCGTTGCGGCCGAAAAAAAGGTCAGCGCAGCGGTGGGCGCAGGCCCGGTCGATGAGGCCGATACGGCCGCTGGTGTCGCGAAATGCCAGGAGCCTTTCGCCCAACAACCCGACCCGCACAGGTGCGCCGTCCGGTTCATGGAGATCTGATTCCAGCAAGAATGGCAGCCAGAATCTTCGCACCAGTTCTCCCATGGGAGTTCCACGTCCAACACGTGTCAGTCGTTCATTTTCATCACGGGTAAGCATTGGCGACTCCTTGTAATGGACTGTTCCGTTCTATTTTCTCCCGCCAAGACGCCGAGGCGCGAGGAGAGGCTTTACTTATTTCTCCGAACCTGGCTTGCGTTGCGTCTTGCGCGAGTCATCTTATTTTTCACTTGCGTAAGACAAAATTCAAGCGAAACCTTCAAAACATGCCGCGCCAATTTTCATTACCGAACGGGACGCCAGCAGCATCACCGCATTCGCTGATTATTCTGGATGCTGTCGCAACCAGTCGATGTACTCTCCCACCGCACGTTCGATGGTGTACTGCGGTTGGTAGCCGACTTCTTGCTTGAGCCGGGTTATGTCCAAATAAGCGTTCGGTCTATATCGCGGGCCACGCCCCGGCGGCAAGTTGATCTCTGCGTTGGGAACGACCTTTTTCACCACGTCGACAAATTCGCCGTAGGTGACCGGACTCTCGCCGCTGATATTATATATTCGATGGGATAATTTGTCGGCCATTTGGACAAGCTGGATCGCCGCGGCGCAGTCCTTGACGTAGAAAGCGCCGGTATCATCCGCTTGATGCGGCGCGCCGCCACGCGCTCCGGTAAAATCCGCAGCCACACCTTTGGCAGCGGCATGCACGATGCGACTCGTTGGCGCAGCCAGGCTATGATAGAGCGGGCCGAATGGCGTTCCGATCCGCAGTGCCACGACCTCGAGACCTGTCCGAGAGGCGAAGTGCATCCCAAGGATCTCCAGCGCTTTCTTGAACGTCTCCGTCGGATTGCCCGACTGCACCGGCACGAGCGCGTCCTCGCGGAAAGGCCCCTCGGCAAGACTCGCGTAAACTGCCACCGAACTCGCCAAGCTCACGCGCCTCACGTCGTACAACCTAGCGGCCTCGAGGATATTCAAAAATCCCATGACGTTAACGCGGTAATCTTCTGCCGCGGACAAAGCTCCCAAGCCGGGAACAGCAAGGTGAACGATGCCGGTGACTTTGTGCTTGCGCATGATTTCGATTACGCCGTGGGCCGAGGTGACATCCAACGTCTCAATGAAAGCGCGTTTGCCGATGGCGGCTTTGATGAAATCAGGCTCGCGCCTCACCCGATATTGGGTGAGCACAACTTGTTCGCCAACATCGAGGAATCGCCCGGCAGCGTGGAGGCCGATAAACCCAAGACCACCTGTAATCAAAATCATGACACGGATGCCTTAACCGCTGATCTCATTAGTGATCTTATCGTTACTGCTCCATCGTACTTGGCGCAAAGACCTCTTCTAGCTTGAACAGCCGGGGGGTTAGACCCTGTTCAACAGAATACTGCGCCGCCGTTTCCAATACCCGCCGGTTGGCTTTGATACCGTATTCGACCAACGGAGCCGTGAGCGCATTCTTGGCTTCCGGCGCGAGGCGACCCGTCTCGATATAGTAATCGATATGTTCCATCCTTTGCTCATTGGCAATAGCATTGGCGCGCTGGAAGGCTTTATACAGATTAAGAATCGCCCAGGGATGCCGCGCGGCGATTTCCTGTTTGATCGCTACGCAGTGGTTGATCGGATAGAGTCCTGTCTTTTTGTAATACCTAACGCCTTCGGCCCTCGGGTCAGGGAATAAAAATCTGATCTGCGGGTGATTCCACAGATCAGCGCTGCTCCGGTCGACTAGATTTTGGTTCACGATATAAAGCAGCGTGGCCTGAAGTTCCCCCGAGAGCATCATCGAGCCAATGTCTTTGCCGATCGGAATCTGATGAATCGTTACGTCTGGTGGCGCCTTAAATTCAGTCGCACCACCATGGCTGTGCTCCGGATTTCGCTCCATCCAAAATTCCATGTCCTTGGGCTCGACACCGAACTCATGCTGTAACACACCGCGCGTCCATAACGCCGCCGTCTGCTGATATTCCGGCACACCGACGCGCTTGCCTTTGAGATCGGCCGGCGCGTCAATGCCGGCATCCCGCCGCACCAAGATTCGAGTATGGAATAAGCGGCGCGTGGTGAAGATCGGCAAACCGACCCAACGTTTGTCGCCGTGAGCAATAGCGATGAGCAATGACGAGAACGACATGTCCGACAGGTCGAAGTCAGCGAAGCGCAGTTGACGCCAAAACAGCTCGGAAGCATGAACCGGAGACATGATAAGGTCGATGCCATCCGGCTTCACACTGCCGTCAAAGAGCGGCCACGTGCGGGGGTTCGGAGCCATACCAACGCTCAATTGGATGTTCATATTCCGCCGCCTAGCGTCCTGTCGCAGAAGTTCGCGACATAATTCCCGGCTCACTCCGCCCAAAAATCTCCCCTTCCTCTCTTTTTCAAAGAGGGGTTAGGGTTCTGAAGCGAAACCTCCCCTTTGAAAAAGGGGGATAGAGGAGGATTTGAGTGCGCCTTCAACCATTGCCATTGTTTGTATGAATGAGAATCCCTTGTCAAGCGAAAGGAACGCGTCGCGCTGATCGGGCTACGGATGGCGGAAACAACTGAAGCGAAGAATCCAAAACCGTGGGGACCAAGAGACGTGATTGACGAGCTGGAAAAAGTCGAGACTCGACCGATCGCGTTTTCTCTGCGAATGGACAGCACTACCTGGCATTAGCAATCACTTTGCGCGGCGAAATCAACCGCGTATACTTCACCTAACCAATTTTGGATTTGGATTTGAACCGGTAACCAGCATTCCGATCGAGAATGCCGCTTCGCGATGTAGGTGTTGTCGATTCCCGAGTGGCTGGTCGCGCGCGCCCATGCCTCGCACGTAAATGTCTCCGATGCTATAGAGGATTCGAGCCGGAGTTTCTCTTGAACGGAGCAATCGCGTTCGCTTTAACTTGAAACAATGGCCGTCGCGGATTCGGCCCAACTATCAGCCGGTGGTAGAACGGCCCATAAGAGGAGGCCTTATGCTTAGAGCAATGTTTCTTCTCTTGCTCCTGGCGCCAACTGCGTTTGCTCAGCAAAAGGGATGGGAGAAGGACTGGAACGAAATGCTGGCGGCGGCGAAAAAGGAGGGGCGAGTTGCCGTCGCAGGCTCACCGGACCCTGTGATGCGCAACGAGGTCATTCCGAAATTTACCTCCCGGTTTGGGATTCAAGTCGAATTCATTGCCGGGCGCGCGAGCCAATACATCGCGAAAGTTCAAACCGAGCGCTCCGCCGGCCTCTATTCCGTGGACATTTTTATGACCGGCGTAGACAGCACGGTCAATACGCTTTACCCGGAAAAGCTGATCGATCCCCTGCGGCCGCTTATGATTCTTCCCGAGGTGGTCGACCCCACCAAGTGGAAAACCGGAAAGCTCTGGTTTATCGATCCCGAACAAAGATTTGTCCTCAGGGTCTTTCGCTCCGTGACCGGCCTTCTCTTCTATAATGCCGATCACGTGAAAGCCGAAGAACTTCGGTCACCCAAGGATCTGCTCAATCCTAAATGGCGCGGCAAAATTTCCACGGATGATCCGATGGTCGCCGGAACTGGAGCGGCGAACGCGGCAATGCTTTACGCGGAGCTCGGCGCAGAGTTTGTAAAGCGGCTGTATATCGACCAAAAGATCGTTTTTTCCCGTGAACGGCGCCAGTACACGGATTGGCTGGCGCGGGGCACGCATCCGATCTGTTTGAACTGTCGCGAAGACGACTTGAAATCGCTCCGCCAGGAGGGTTTCAAGTTTGTCGAGGTTTTCGAGATGTCGGACATAAGCCCCCGGGTGAACGGCTCTCCCTGGCTCCTTACGCTTGCCAACAAGGCTCCGCACCCGAACGCGGCGCGCGTGTTTGCGAATTGGATTGCATCCAAAGAGGGTCTTGAAACTTACTCCCGAGGCTACGGGGCCACTACGCTGCGCACGGATGTGGATGAATCCTTTCTCGAGCGCGGCACGGTTCCACGCGCTGGCGTCAAATATTTCGACGACACGGAATGGAACTGGACTGTTACTGGCAGGAGAGAAGCACGGGAGAAGGCGCAGCAGTTATTGAGAGAGCACGGCAAAAAATAAACTCACGCGGCAAGCGGTAGTTCAAAAGTTCAATGTTCAAAGTTCAGGGTAAACGATCGCCCGGCTGGTTCCAGCTCGTTCAAATCGTCTGACGGCTTAGTTCTCCGCGTTTTTGAATTTTACCCTTGAACATTGAACTTGGAACCTTGAACAACGTTCGGCAAAGGGGTGTGACAAGTAGCGATTCAATCGGATTTGTTACGCCAGAGCACCGCGTGGTCTGCTCGATAAATCATTGGCGTTTGCGAATCAGATTCTTCTCATCGAGCACTTTCATGACTGCTTCGACGTAGGACTTGATCGCCGTTCGCACGTTCTCCGGCTCTGTTGTCTTGATCGTGCCGGTCCAGACCACGTCGTTTTTGACAACGTCATACAGTGTGGTCTCCGAAACATATTCCTTGTAGCGGTAGACACTCGGCACGCCGCCGAGACCATACCAACTGGCGCCGACGTGCGAACCAAAGATGCCGAACGAAGTGTACGGAAAATAACTCGGGCCCAGCTGGCTCTTCTACTCTACCTGCACCGCTCGCGCGAACAGCACTGCGTCCGCGCCCGCCTTTGCGCCGCCTGTTTGAGCTTGGTTTCGTCGATCTTTTCATCCTCCGCGATGTATCGATAGCTCGGCAAGGCATCGACACCGGCCGCGCGGAGCTGCACTAGAAACTCGTCTTCAAAGTTCTCCACCCAGACCGCCGACCATGATTCGTTTGAACGAACCCGAGGCGTAGGCGGGATTGCGCCATTCACTGACGATCGGAGTCGTGGTCGTGCAACCGCCGAGCGCGAATGTGATCAAGACAATTGCGACAATGCGTGAAAGAGACCTTCTCATAAGCTTTCTGACTCCACGATGGTGCCGAGCCTATTAACGGTTGTCCCGGCTAAGCGTATTCAGCAGCCGTAATCGTGCGATGACGCCGGGATTTCAAATCTTGTGCAGACGTATTTTAACACTCGCCGTCGGCTTTCCGAAGCGAGCACGCCATCTGCGTTGCGCTGCTTGACAAAACCCTGCCAATGGCCGGAATATGATTCTACGATTCGCCGAGGCGGAAGGAGAATAATCGTGTCAAACAGCATGATTTCAGCCGACGACCACATTGACTTGGGTTACTTGCCGAAGGACTTATGGACGGAACGCCTGCCCAAATCTTTGCGCGATCGTGCGCCGCATGTCGAGGACAGAGGCGAGAAAGGCGAATACTGGGTGTGCGACGGCGAGACCTGGGCGGACTATCGCGGCGAGCGCTGGTTTGCCAGGCCCAATCGAACCCGACTGGCTTTGGACCGAGGCGGAGTCGGCGAACCACACCGCCCGACGACACCGGAGAAACGGCTCGTCGATATGGACCGCGACGGCGTCGAAGCGTCGCTGATGTTTCCGCCGATTATTGCGATGCAAGTCGGCGATACCGAGCTCAGAAACGCTTGCGTACGGGCGTACAACGATTGGGCGGTTGAATTCGGTCAGTCCGCGCCCAAGCGTTTTTTCCCGGTTGCGATGCTCTCATCCGTCGATGCCGAAGCCGCCAAGGACGAGGTCATCCGCGTGGCAAAGTTGGGCTTCCGCGAAGCGAACTTCCTGGTCAACGATGTCACTCTCGCCATGAATCAGAAGCCGTGGGATGTTTTCTGGGACGCCGCCGAGGACGCCGGCATCGTCGTCTCATATCATGTCGGTGGCAGCACGCAATCCGGAACCGTTAGAGCGACGATCGACGCGATGAAACCGGGACAGCGCCCTGGGGTTTTCGATATGGGCCTGAGTAATGGCGCTACTTCATTTTTCAATCCATTTGTAAACATGTTCAATTTCGGAACACTGGAGCGCCATCCGAAGCTGAAATTCTGTCTCGCCGAATCCGCCATCGGCTGGATTCCTTTCGTCGTGCAAGAGATGGACTACCGCTACCGCAGACAATTCGAGCGGAAGAAATCCGAAGACATCCCGCTCAAAGCGATGCCAAGCGAGATCTTCAAACGCCAAGTTTGGGCAACCTATCAAACGGATTTAGTCGGATTGCACCTGATCCAGTTCTTCGGTGAAGGCCACATCATGTGGGGATCGGACTACCCGCACCCCGACAGCACTTGGCCGTTCTCCAAGGATATCATCGACAAAGACTCGGCTCATTTATCGCCCGAGATGAAAAAGCGGGTTATTCACGACAACGCCGCCGCACTTTACGGACTTTAGACTGAAGCGCAAAGCTTCGCCGCCTAAAGTTACTTGCCGATACCGAAGATTTCGTTGTAGAGGTTGGTAAACTCCTTAAAGTTAGGCCCGACGATCTCCGGTTTCACCACAAGGTAGCGGTCCACCCGAAGCTTGGGAAAGCGTTCTTTCAAGCCGGTCCGTGTCGGCGTCCGGCCGAACTTTTCGGCAAAAAATTTCATGCCCCCATCCGCCGCCAGGGCCCAGTCGATCAATAGCGCTGCGCCGTGAGGATGGGGAGAGTTTTTGGTAAGGAGCAAGTAAGCGGGATTCGACAACACCGGGTCGAAGAGAACTGTTTCTACCGGGGCGCCTTCGTCTTTTAGTTGCAGCGGTCTGTAGCCATAGAGCCAGGGCGC